>CANJMU010000052.1 GCA_947475135.1 Silvanigrellaceae bacterium | reverse complement strand
AAATAGCAACTAAAATTCATGGGTGTAATACTACCAGGGATTTTTTTATAAGTAAACAGATTTAATTCTTTAATTTATTGATATTAAAGAATTATTTTAAAAAACTAAGAAAACCTGGGTGTAAGTTTCCGGGACTTTAGGAAATAACACAATTTTTGAAGAAATATGTACAATAGAATCGAATAGCTCTCTTTATTCATTCAATCAAAATCGGTCCCAATTATTCTCGCTTCCAACGAGACAAGAAATAAATAGCGGAACAGGTTGGTGTGTTCCTTTAGATATTTTTTATTTAGATAATGGAATCCCATTTTTAATGTTTTCGGATACTAAGGGGCATTCCATTTTTGGAATTTCTTTTTTAAAAGAGAGGAAAACTTGGAACGCTTATTTATCTGTGCAATCGGAAGATGATTTTTTAGTCGTCGATTCTCGATTAAAAATGGATGTGATTTTTCAAAATCACTCTCAACAAGCGCCAATTTTTTTATGCAAAATATTTAATGAGCCACACAGTTTATTTTTTTTAAGTAAACAAGAGGACTTTTTTTATCAGCCTGCTTTTGCAAATATTGATTACAACAGTTTTGAGAGCAATAATCATGACCAGATAAGATTAAAATCAACCCTGGAATCTAAAGTAACATCATTCGTGAATTTAATTCTGACGGATGTTTTTGTTGAAAGTCATTCAAGTTCTAAAAATCTTGGCAACATGGAATTAGGAACCGGAAATTACCCATTTCTTTTTGTTTGTTTAGAAAATAAAAGTCCTCAAGAAATTGTTTTGTGTTCTTTTCAAAAAAGTGGCCCATTTCATTTTAGTCTGAGAGTGATTTCAAATCAAAAAACTCAAAATTCTATGAATTTGAATTCAAATTTGAAAATGTTGCCACCGGATGTTGAAAAGCCATGTGAATTTTCAAATTTAATTCGAAATGCCGCTATGTTGGGTGGTTTTATTGCTTTGTTTACGGGAATAACGCTTTCTTCAGAATACAAAGATGACAACAGAATTGGGATTGCGGTAGCTTTTATTGTTGGCGGTCTTTCATTTTTCCTCTTTGGTGTAGGGCCTTTTGATGAAACTGTGGAATTCAAACGCAAAGAATTGCAAATGTTTGTGGTGATAGGTCATTACAGTACATATGAAAAGATAGTTTTTGTACCAATGGAATCAAATGAATCTAGGCTTGAAGAATTTTGCTTTTATTATCACAAGAATGTACTTGTATTTCTAGAACAACAGAGAAATTTAATTTTCAGAGACGAAAATTTAAACAGGCTTCCAGAAAATATCCAAACAGCAATTCAGAATTCAGAAAATGGAGAAGAGCTTCTTCAGGAATTTCTTGAGATAAGGGTTGATGTTTTGATTTTACAGGAAAATGATTATTTTGATTTTTGGAAATTTCTTGTCCAGGATACGTCTCGTTTTACGTGTGCGCTTTCGAAGGAGGGGATTGGGGCCCATCAACTTGTTCAAGAATACAAAAAGCAATTCAAGAAAGAGTTAAAGGAAAAGCATACAGATTATGAACCTTATCAGGATGAAGAGTATATGTTTAGAATGAGTTGTCTTGTTCGGTTTAATCGGCTGGAACGAAATTCACAATTTATTCTAAATGTTGTTAATAAAGCGTTCCTGGAAAAACAATTAACAAAGGAACGGCTTGTTCAATTTATTCAAAAAATAAACCCCATGTTAGAACCTACAGTGTAGATAATTTTGTATCAACGTTTCAGAAAGTTAAAATAAAGTCATACTTTTTGACTCGTCCTTTAAAAATCCAAAACATTTTCTGCAAAATCTAAAAATTCTTCTCGATTGTCTACGCAAACAAACGTAGCGCCTTTTTCAACCATGCGTTTCAGTAAAATTTTTAATTTAGAAATATCGGGCGTGTGTAAACCTGTGCTGGGGTGAATCAAAATAAAAAAACAATCTTCTAAGAGACTTCGTTTTAATTCTAAAGTGAGGTTAAGCCTTTGAATTTCGCCCCCACTGAGCATATCCATTGTTTGTCCAAGCTGAATGTATCCCAGGCCAAACAAGCAGGCTCGCTCGATTTTGCTTTGAATAGAGGTTTGATTGTCAAAGAGCTGAACCGCTTGATCGAGTGTTAAATTCATGACTTCTGCAAAATTATAATTTTTAAAGCGAGGTTTTAGGCTGTGGGAGTCCAGCCGTGCGCCGTAGCAGGAATCGCATTCCATTTTAATCGATTGCATGTATTTTTGTTCATGTTCTACATATCCACGGCCTTCGCATTGAAGGCATTTTCCAAGTTTTGAACTCCACGAAAAATGGTGTTCCGTTAAACCTAGCATCTGGCTTTGATGCAATTTAGCAAACAATTGTCGAAGCGGGACAACAACTTCTAGGGCCGATGCAACAATTCTGCGCGAGGTTCGAATCAAATTTCCTGGTTTAACGTAATTGACAATTCCTGCTTTAAAATTTCCTGTTACTTTAATATGATAGTATTTGTCTTTTAATAATTTTAAGGAATCTAATTCCGAATCCTCCCAGTTTTCAAATTTTGCCCCTGCGGCCTGCAGATAAGGTAACAAGATGCAATCAATGAAGGTCATTTTACCCGAACCTGAAGGGCCTCTCAGCACATTAATCGCCTTGGTTTTCAGAAGATAACGCTTCTGATTTAAGTTCCTTAAACTGACATCCGAAAACTCTATGAAAGCAGAATAATCAACGTTTGCGAGGGTTTTATCCAATGAAAAATTTTTTCTTGATTTTTTTAACCTCATCGTGGACTCTTTTAGTTCTTGGTCCAGCTGTTGTTTGGAGGATAATGCAAATTCGGCATTTGTTTTTTGAGCTTCATTCAAAAGAAGTGCTTTTAAACTTAAGGGGTCAGTGGCTTTGGAAACGATTTGTCCGCCGTAAATACCCGCCCCAGGTCCCATCAAAAAAAGACAGTCTGCATTGGCCAAAAAAAAAGGATGATGCTCAACACAAAGTAACGTTGCGCCAATTTCTTTAATTTGTTTAAAAAGTTCTAGTAAATTTTGAACTTCACTGTTCGTTAATCCTTGGCAGGGCTCGTCAATCACATAAAGAGCTCCCTTCAAATGATTCGATACAAAAGAAGCTAAGCGCACACGCTGCAAGTCACCGGGTGATAGGCTTTGTCCCGATCGATTTAAAAATAAATGTCCTAAATTTAAAGAATTTAAAGTTAAAATAATTTTTGATATTTCCGCATAAATTTTTTGTTTTCCAGTGTCGTTTTTTGCATCCCAATTCAATTGTTCTTGAATAAATAAAATAAGTTCGGAAAATTTTAATTTTTGAATTTCGTCAATTGTTTTCCCTAGAATTCGCACAGTAGGTTTATCTGAATTCATGCGTCCGCCATGACATTCTAGGCAAGGAAACAGATCGCTTGGCAAAGGAAAATGTTCCGATCCTAGACCATGACAGCGCGTGCATTTTCCCAGTGGTGAAGTGTGGCTTAAAAAGCGAGGGTCTATTTTTTGAGCACTTTGTCCACACTGAGGGCATGAAGACAGGGTGTTATATATTCTTGAGTTTGATTCACTTGTAACCTTAACAACACCCTTACCTAATTCCACAGCCTGTCTTAAAGAACGTTCTAATCGTGTCGCATTTTCTGTTTTTAATTTTAAACTATCCACAATAAAAGAAATTGTATTTAATTTTTTTCCGTCAATATTAATTTTTTCTTCTTCTAAATCGTGAATCTTTCCGTTCAAATTAATTTTTGAAAAACCTTTTTCTAAAAATTTTTCAATTTCTTTTTTAAAACTTCCTTTTCTTTTTTCGACTAAATTTGCACTAATTGTAATATTTTTATCTTGAAACAGATGAAGTATTTGATCTTTAATTTCTGAAATTTGAATTCCTTTTAAGGGAATATCGCATTCAGAACAAAACTTATCTCCATACGCCGCAAAATAAACGCGAAATAAATCGGAAACACCGGTAATTGTGCCAACGGTAGAAAGCTGACTGGCAACCCGTTGTCTTTGAGAAATACCAAAGGCTGGCGGCAGGCCAGAAATGGAATGAAATTTGGAACGGCCGGGCTTGTATTGACTGGAGTTGCTTAAATAAAACACCGGCATTTGAGTGGAATCTAAAAATCGTCGAAAAGCTTCTGCATAAATTGTGTCAAAGACCAGGCTGCTTTTTCCCGAGCCGCTGATACCTGTAAAGACATTGATTTTATTTTTTGGAATTTCCACATCTATATTTTTTAAATTATGTTCGCTGGCGCCTTTGACAATAATTGAATTCATGAATCCACATTTCCAATCAACAGTTTTATTTTCCAGCTCCCTTGACGTCAGCAAAGGATTATCACAGAATTTTAAGAATATCTTTTATTACCGATGAGATCAAAATTATGAATTCAGAAAATTTAATTCCTTACTCTCCGTTACTTTATCAATTTTCGAAAATGAAAATTTTTGATTCGCAAAATGCAGAAGATAAGGAAACAGGGCTACAATTAATCGCAGGTGATGCCAGTGATCGCAAATTTTATCGGTTATTGAATGATAAAAAAAATCAAAAAGCGATTTGTATGCAATTTCCAAAATGGACAGGTGGGTATGGCGGCGATCCGATCAGTTGGATTGGAATGCAAAATTATCTGTCTTCGCTTCATATTCCTGTACCAAAAATATTAGAAATTGATGAATCCAGCGCATGTATTTGGACAGAAGATTTAGGTGATACTTTCTTAGGTAACATTCTTCCCAATCAAAAATTAGATTTGAATCAATTAAAATGTAAAAATGTTATTGAAAAATATAAGAAATCTTTAGATCTCTTAATTCAGATTCAATATCCAAATCAAATCTTGGATTGTCCAGCCCATTCTCGATTTTTCGATTTTGAAAAATTATTTTTTGAAATGAATTTTTTTATCACACACTTTTTAAACGGATTTTTAAATTTAAATTATGATGAAAAAAATCAAAAAGAATTATTTTCAGATATAAAATCGTTGTGTGAAAAATTATCCACTGCAGATAAAGTCTTATGTCACCGAGACTATCACATTCGAAATATTATGATTTATAAAGAGGATATTTATTGGATAGATTTTCAAGATGCCCGTATGGGAGCTCACACTTATGATGTTGCAAGTCTTTTGCGCGATAGTTATGTGGACATGACAAAAGAAACTCGGGATTATTTATTTAAGTATTATTATGAAAAATTAAATGAGAAAAGAAAAATAAGTCAATTAAATTCACTATCTTTTTCTGAATTAAAATTGGAATTTTTATTGATGTCAATCCAAAGAAACATAAAAGCAATCGGTAGTTTTGGTTACTTAGCGACACAAAAAAATAAATTAAATTATTTAAAATATATTTTGCCGACACTTTTGATGATCAATCAGCCAGAAGCCTATTTACATGAAGAAATCAATTTGAAAATCATGTTACCTTATTTATACCGCCTGGTGGAAGAACTTTGCACCGGAAAATTGAATAAGGTTTTAATGGATAATTTAAATGTAAGGGGCTAATGGATGATTTTGAACAAAATTGACAAATTTATTCCTATTGTGCTTTGTGCAGGCTTTGGCACACGGATGCAGCCTTTAACCAATTATATTCCAAAGGCGGCGATTCCTATTCACGACAAACCATTGGCTTTTTACGCCATTGAGCAAATGTTTCAAGCTGGATTTCAAACTGTGCATTGTAATGTTCATCACCTATCGGATTTTATGAAACGCGAGTTGAGTGCCGCTTGTCTTAGGTTTCATTACGATCCTGCCCGTCTTCGTTTTT
>CANJMU010000051.1 GCA_947475135.1 Silvanigrellaceae bacterium | reverse complement strand
TCCCCTTTCTCCCCTTTCTCCCCGTTCCTATAATTATTGAGTCCATTTTATGTTATTTATTATAAGCCCACTTTATTCTTTTTGTTCCTTTATTTTTTATTTTATTTTATTCGTTTTGAATTTTATTTTAAGAAATCAAAAAATTCGTGATTTCCTTCTTTTGCGATCTCCATTATTATGGATAAAAAAAATAAAATCGCTGTCTCGGTTGTTTCCAAATAAAAACTTGTATTGGGTGCATGTTTCTAGCGCTGGGGAATTGGAACAATTTATTCCTATTGCAAATCACTTTTATGAAAAAGAAAAAGCCGAATTTATTGTCACCTATTTTTCTAAAAGCACCGAACCTTTTTTAAATAATTTTCAACATTCTTTTTTGACTTTAAGTTTGCCAATTGATTCTGTTTACTTATATTTTTATCTACTGAGTAAAATAAAAATTAAGGCACTTTTCTTTGTCCGCTATGACATTTGGCCAAACTTAATTTTTGCTGCTTCTCAAAAAAAAATCCCTATTATTTTAACTTGTGCTACTCAAACAAAAACAAAAAGTGGATTTTTAAAATGGCTCAGTTATTTCTACTCCGCATTCATTTATAAAAATTTTAAGTCTATTTTTGTTGTTCAGCAATCCGATAGATATTATTTTGAAAAATTTTTACCAAAAAAAAAATATCTTTATTGCTGGAGATTCCAAATGGTGGCGAGCCAAAGAAAGAGTTCTTCAGAAAACGAAATATCAAAATGATTTATTTTTTCGGCAATTTTGCGATAAAGTAACAAACTGCAAAAAAAAAGTTGTTGTTTTTGGATCTCCTCATTTTGAAGAGCATTTATTAGCTTTAGAATTCTTTAAATATAACAAAGATTTTTTAATCATTTATGTTCCGCATGAAATAAGTGAAAAAAAAACACAAAAAATACGAGATGGTTTTTTAAAAATAAATCCAAATGTGGGTTTATATTCCAGCTCTCATAATTTAGAAAATTTTGATTCCATTAAATGCTTCCTGATGGATAATATTGGGTATTTAGCAGAAATTTATTCGCTTGCAGAAATTGCCGTCATTGGCGGTGGATTTGATGGCCAAATTCATAATACCTTAGAGGCCGCAGCTCATTATTGTGTTCCTTTATTTGGCCCTCATTTTTCTCGTGCAGCTGAAGCAAAAAAATTAATTGAACTGAAATGCGCTTTTTCTTTTGAAAGTCGAAAAGAATTTTTAGAATTTTTGTGTCAAACAGTTCAATTCAATGGTCTTAACATTAAAGAACATCGAAATAGTTTGACTCACGTTTTTGAAAAAATAGAAAACACAGCAGAAATTGTTTATCAAAAATTTTAATGGGATGAAATTGGATTCCGCTTATCCTTCTTTTTGGCCTTTCAGTCTTAATGCATTCCCGATCACCGAAACAGAACTTAAACTCATAGCAGCTGCAGCAATCATTGGACTGAATAAAACTCCAAAAAAAGGATATAAAATTCCGGCTGCTACAGGGACTCCAATCGAATTATAAGCAAACGCAAAAAACAGATTTTGTTTGATATTTTTGATCGTATTTTCACTTAATGATCTTGCGCGAACAATTCCTATTAAATCCCCTTTCACAAGCGTTAAGTCAGCTGTATTCATCGCAATATCAGTTCCTGTTCCCATCGCAATTCCTACAAGGGACTGAGCAAGGGCGGGGGCATCGTTGATCCCATCGCCTGCCATGGCAACAAACTTTCCTTCACTTTGTAACGACTTAATAAATTCAGCTTTTTTATGTGGCAGAATATCTGCAAAAAAAGAATCCACCCCAACTTGTTTTGCAATAAATTGAGCAGTCTTTTTATTGTCACCTGTTAACATAATCACTTTTATTCCGTTACTTTGTAGTGTTTTTATGGCGGAAATTGTTGTTTCTTTAAGGATATCTGCAACACTCAAAAAACCAGAAAATTCATTATCTATGGCAATCAACATAACAGTTTGGCCGTTTTCCTGAAGTTGACTGATTTCATTTTCAAAATTTTTGTACGGGATTGAAAAGTCTTTCATAAGTAATGAATTTCCAAGGACTATCTTTTTTCCTTCAATTTGAGCTGTAATTCCTTTGCCTGTGACGGACAGAAAATCTGTCCTGTTTTCTTCCTGAGCTAAGGTCACACGACGTTTTTGTGCTTCCTCAACAATAGCCATTCCCAAAGGATGTTCACTCTTTTTTTCTACGCTTCCCGCATAAAAAAGAAGCTCTTCTTCTGAGAATTTCCCTGCACTTTTAATCGTTTGTAATTTTGGTTTTCCAACAGTTAAAGTCCCAGTTTTATCGACAACTAAGGTGTCTATTTTTCGAAGATTTTCAAGCGCTTCTGCATTTTTAAAAAGAACACCCATGGATGCCCCTTTTCCCATGGCAACCATCATAGACATTGGCGTCGCTAAGCCAAGGGCACAGGGGCATGCAATAATGAGTACTGCGACAGCATTCACCACGGCATGAGGCAACTTCGGCTCGGGGCCAAAAATACCCCATAGAACAGCGGTTAGAATTGCAATTAAAATGACTGCGGGAACAAAATAACCAGAAACCGTGTCTGCTAATTTTTGAATGGGTGCTTTCGAACGTTGGGCCTGAGAAACCATTTGAACAATTTGCGCGAAAAGAGTGTCCTGACCAACTTTCTCAGCCCTCATGACAAAAGATCCTGTTGTGTTGATGGTTGCCCCTACCACCTTTGAATTCTCTTTTTTTTCCACAGGAATCGCTTCTCCGGTCATCATGGACTCATCAACATAAGATTGCCCTGACAACACAATCCCATCCACGGGAATTTTTTCACCAGGTTTTATAATAAGCTTATGTCCAACATGGATATGTTCAACAAGAATATCCTCTTCTAATCCATCTTCAGAAATTCGATGTGCCATTTTAGGAACAAGGGCCAGCAATGCTTTCAGGGCTGCTCCTGTTTGACCTCTTGCTTTTAATTCTAAGACTTGTCCAAGTAGCACTAAAGTCACAATAACTGCAGCAGCTTCGAAATAAAGTCCTATTTCACCTGTTGTTTGGTCTGCAAAGGATTTGGGAAAAAGAGAAGGAAATAAAACAGCGATGACACTGTACCCATAGGCCACGGCGACTCCAAGGCCAATCAAAGTGAACATATTCAAATTTTTATGAATCAGGGATTGATAAAATCTCTCAAAAAAAGACTTTCCAGCCCAAAGCACAATCGGTGTTGCTAAAAATAATTCTATCCACTTTACCCACAATATGACTGCCAAAGATGAGATAAAGTGTCGTCCACCCATAGACAAAAAAAGCAAGGGAAGGACCAGAAATGCACTCACAAGGAACCGTTTGAACATTGAGTTGTATTCAGAATTGTCTTCGCCGCTGGCTTCTAGGGAAGGAACGGTAGGCTCTAAGGCCATACCGCAAATAGGACAGCTTCCAGGCCCCATCTGAAGGACTTCTGGATGCATGGGGCATGTGTACTCTAGGCTTGCTTTGTTCAGAGGTTTTTGAGAACTGGAATGATCTTGTCCTTTTTTATGAGGAACAGGATTTTTAGACTTTCCACAGCATTCTTCACTCATTCAGAACCTCCTCAAAATGTTTATTTTTGATCGGTCCTTATTTTATGATCGTGCGTGCGAAAAGTCACATGAAAATAGAAAAAATAAAACTGTTAAACAGATGTTACACTTTCCATAATTTTCGTTAATTTTAACGCAAAATCACCAGGATTTTTAATAGGACTGCCTTCAGAAATCAAAGCAGTTTCGTACAAAACGTCAACCCAGTTAGACATTTTATCATCATTGGAGCCGCTATTTTTTTGTTTCACTAAATTTTTAATGAGCGGATGATTTGTATTAATTTCTAGAATGCGTTTACTTGGCGGCACAAACTGACCAGCAGCTTTCATCATGCGCTCCATATGTGGTGACATGCCATGCTCTTCATTGACTAAACAACAAGCACTTTCGCGCAAACGTTTTGAAATTTTAACATCCTTAATTTCATCTCTCAGCTGATTTCTAAATAAATCTAACAATCCAACAACTTCTTCAATTTTTGTTTCTTCGCTATTTTCTGCAACACTTTCACTACCAACAGAAGATAAATCAATATCACCTTTATTAATGGCTTTTAGCGCATACTCTTTATGCTTGCTGTAACTTGAAACAAACCATTCATCAATTGGATCGCAAAGTAACAAAACTTCGATTCCTTTGGATGCAAAAGATTCTAAATGTGGATTCTTTTCAAGAGCTTCGTAGGAAAGTCCGCTTAAATAATAAATTTCTTTTTGATTTTCTGCCAATCCATCTAAATAATTTTTAAAGGATGTCCAGCCTTCTTTACCTGTTTTTGTGGATTTAAAGCGAACAAGTTCACTTAATGCTTCGTGTTGTTCCACATCAAAATGAAAGCCTTCTTTCAATAAAGAACCAAAAGATTTATAAAACTCAATGTATTTTTCGGACTCATTGTTCGCTAAGTTTTGAAGTGAGCCTAAGATTTTTTTAACAATTTGTTTTTTAATATGAGGCAATTTATTATTTTGTTGCAAAATTTCGCGAGAAACATTGAGTGGCAATTCATCTGTTTCAACAACACCACTGACAAATCTTAAATACTCTGGCAATAATTCTTTGCATTTTTCAGAGATAGATACACGTTTAACATACAAATGAAGACCATGTTCAACACGTTGCATCAAATCAAAAGGAGGTTTGCTTGGAACAAAGACAACAGCCTGAAATGGAATTGTGCCTTCCACGTTGAGGTGTTCCCAAAGTAACGGTTCATTCCAATCATTCGATATTTGTTTGTAAAGTTCTTTATATTCTTCAGGTTTATTTTCACGTTTATTTTTTGCCCAAACAGGAGTTGTTTGATTCAAACGATCTTCTTTAATCTCGGGTTCTTCTGTGCTGCCTTCTTTGGCTTCTTCTTTTTCTAGTAAAAAGATTGGGTAAGTCACATAATTGCTGTATTTACGGACAACTTCACGAAGTTTCCAAGAATCTAAATAAGCTTTTTCATCTTCTTTTAAGTAAACAGAAACCTTTGTACCACGTGTTTCCTTATGAATTTCACGAATGGTGTAAGATCCATCTCCATTGGATTCCCACTGATGAGCAGCCCCACCTTTTGCGCTGACGCTTTCAACAACAATTTTTTGTCCCACCATAAAGGCAGAATAAAAACCAACACCAAATTGGCCAATCATATTGGCATCATTTTTTTGTTCTTGAGTTAATTTTTCTAAGTATTTTTTAGTTCCTGAACTTGCAATAGTTCCTAAATTAGCAATGAGTTCTTCTTTGTCCATGCCAATTCCATTGTCTTCAATAAACAGAATTCCATTTTCTTTGTCCATGCTTAAACGAATGGCGCTTTCTTGATTGGAAACAAGCAAATTTTGGTTTGTGACTTCTTCGAAACGGAGTTTATCTAAGGCATCGCTTGAGTTGCTAATAAGTTCTCTTAAAAAGATTTCCTTGTTGGAATAAAGAGAGTGGATCATAAGGTTAAGTAATTGCTGAACTTCGGTCTGAAAGGAATGGGTTTCGACTGACATAAAAATATCCTCCTAAGAAAGAAAAAAGAAAGGTTCTTTAAAATTATTCAGATTGTCCTTTTCGTCAAGCAAATAAAAACCCCCTGCTAGATTTTATGAATCTTACAAGGGGTTTTTATTGTCTAAAAAAGAATTTAGGCTTTTATGGTTTCTTTGTGTTCTACATCAACCACTTGTGTTTGTAACGGCTGAGATGAAACTTGTTGAGGAACTTGTTGCTG
>CANJMU010000050.1 GCA_947475135.1 Silvanigrellaceae bacterium | reverse complement strand
CCTAAATGAGGCGGAGATGACGTAGGTGTATTTTCTGTTTGCGGTAAAGTCACACCACCACTTGCGCGAGCTATCAGTAATTCTTTGCGAAGTTTTTTATATTTAACGGGCTCCTGGGATCCGATAATTTTTTCGTCGTAGTCAATATAATCCAGTGCGGTGTCTGTTACCTTCGCTTGACAGGTGGCGTCACAATTCTTAAAAATATTTTCCAGAAATTTTTCATCGTTTTCAGGATTTGAAATAATAAGATGCAGTTTTCTTAATTCTTCTGGGCTTAATTTTGAAACTTTTTGTGCGTAGCGCGAGTAAGAAGAGGGCCTGTACTCAATTTTTTTGACAAAATTTGGATTTTTATAAAGGGCACGAATGGTATCTGACGGCACAACATAAATATAAAATTGATCTGTCAAATGCAGTTCAGGTTTCGCGGCTTCTAATAAACTCAACATAACAAAAGAACAGTTGTCATCGAAATAATAATAACTAATTTTGGTACGCCCAATTTCCCAAAGCTCCAATATCAACATTTGAAGTTCTTGGGGGTTTAAATTTAATTCATATTCCCAAAGATCTCGGCTTTCAAAATTGCTGTATTCCTGAATTTTTTGGTAATAAGGTAACAAAGAAAATGTTCCTGGAAAAAATCCTAAAATTCCTTGAAAGGGATAAAGAGGACCTGTGATCTGTGGAACTTGTGCGGCGAAATTCACAACGTCATCAAGAAGTGCCGATTCATTTTGAGCCTGTGAGGTTCGATGAAAACGCAAAAAGGTGTGGCCAAACAGGGACGCCGGATTTTTAGAAAAATAATTCGAAAACACTAAGGAAACATTTGAGTAATCAATGGAATTCATAAATTTATGAAAATTTTCACATTTGTGAATGGTCAGTTTTGAAAAGTCGATGCTGAGCTCGTTTTTTAACCACTCCATTCTTGCGACAAATAAACATTGGGCATGGAAATTTTCATTTTTCTGGCGTTCGGTGTCTGTAACGTTCGTATTACGTTTTTGAAATTCGTCTTCATCAAAGAATGCGTTTAAAGTTGCAATCATTTCATTTTTAGGACTGAAGCGACCATCAGGGGAAAGAAAAAAATTTTTTTCTGTAATTAAACTTTTTTTAGAAAATGTCATGGGTCGATTGGGGTAAAGTAAAATGCGTTGCCACTGAACTTTTTCCCATAATTTTTTATTTTGAGCGGAATGAATGAGTTCTTGTAAGTAGGATTGTTTAGAATCGGCAAAAGATTTCTGAAAAAGAAAGAAGCCAATTCCAAATAAGGTCACAGCAAAGACACGCAAGAGGAGTTTTGTCAACTCAAGTCCTTTTTTAGATAGCTCTTGCTCTGACACAACTTTTGGAAAGTGTTTCGTTGGTTTTCACTTCGCTGAGGTAATTGTTCAAAACTTGAGTCGGTTCATTATTTTCGTAAATATTTTTATAACGTGTTTGACTCAATTTTGCAAATTCACTTGTTGGGCATCCAAAAATTTCAGCAAGGGCTTGAAGGTGTTCGCCTTGGCCTTGGGATGCTTCTTTTGTTAAACTATTCATGTTTGCTGTAATAAAGACTTTTTGTTCCATAGCAGCTGTTTTTGCAGGAGTTTCATCTGTACAGTTCGAAACGCCTAAGGTAATAGCTGTGGATTGTGGAAAAAAGAAATTGTTGACGATAGCTGCACCAACTTGATTCCATTTTGTATTTTCGGTAATAATTAGAGTTCCTAATCCACATCCAGCCATTCCGTAAGGAACTTTGTACCCTGAATGTTTTTCTTCAGCTTGTCCTACTAAAGTAACACTCGCGAGTGATCCTAATACCAAAACTTTCAATAATTTTTTGTAATTCATATGATTTGTCTCCTAGAAATCTTTATTGATTAACTATTTAAAGGGCATTTTTGAGAAAGTTCTGTATTGTTTTTAAGTTGATTGTGAACTTCATCTAATGCAGCAACACTTCCTGGCGCAGAAAATATTTTTGAATAGGAGTTTCTCATGAGTGTTGCGAATTCTTGGTAGGATTCTTTGGAGCAACCTAAAGTACCAGAAAATGCGCGTAGAGTTTCACCATCTCCTTGAGCAATTTCTTTGGAAAGATTTTCAAAATTTTCTGCCATGAAATGTTTTTGAGCATTGTAAGCATTGGCTTGTGTGTCTTCAACGCAGTTGGATGTTCCCGATGTTAATCCGAAAATTTGGCTGTATGCAACACCATTTGTTGTGTACGCTAAAATCTGATTCCCATCAGCGCCCATCAGGCTTGATCCTAGACCACAACCCGCCATTCCGTAAGGTAACGCCGCATGGGCCAAGACGGGAAGTACAAACGCTGCAATTCCTAAATACAAATTCTTTTTTTGAAACATAGAAAACTCCCTTTGTTTTCAGAAAAAAATGAACGCCAACTGTGCTCAGTCCCGAAAAGTGAAAAACACTTCAGTTTTTAATTTAAAAATAAATTGGATTGAGCAAATTTATATTAATTTTCTTTTCCATTTCAGAAAAGGTAAAGATTCATTTATACGCCAAAATAATGACATTGATTAAAGAGTTTGAATGATTGAAAAGGCAATTGACCAAAAGGATTTAATGATGAAACATTTCAAACAATTGTTTTGCAAGTCGATTACGACGAAGTTCTTTGCTTTCAATGGATTCTTCTTGAAAGACAGAAACTTTTTTTTGAATTTGAGTAAGAAAGCGCGATGGTTTGGGTTCTTTTTCTTGCATCACTGATTTTCTAGAAAAGTTTCTGTAGCTGCAGTAAGAAATTTTGAGTTGAATTTTTGCTCGTGTCATAGCAACATAAAATAAGCGTCGTTCTTCTTCAATATCTTTTTCAAGACCCAATGATTTTTCGTGGGGAATGATTCCTTCTTCTGCGCCAATAAGAAAGACCACGGGGAATTCCAATCCTTTGGAGGAATGAATTGTTAAAAATTGCACTTCATCATTTTTTTTTGTGACCTTTGGATCGTAAGATTGAAATTGAGAAAGAATTTCCGACAATTTTTGAATTTCAAAGCGACGGTCTCCTGAGAGTTTTCTAAAATTATCATAAATTTTTTCGATCCACTGATTTTTAGTTTGAAAGACTTTCATATCTTGCGAAGTGTTTTGAATGTATTTTTTAAGGCCTAATTTTTCGTAACCATTTCTATATTTTTCAATAAAATCGTCGACGGTTTTGCAATGGACTAAATGGGAGCCATACTTTTCCCAATGATTTAAAAAATTTTGAATTTGATTGGATTCGTGACAATGATTTTTGAGTATTTTTAATAAAGGTTCTTCTTGTTTTTCATGCATTTCATTTTTTATTTTTTCTAAAAAATCAATGGGAATGCCGCATCCGAAAATACTCAGCAAACGAAAAAGAGAACGATAGTCCTTTGGATTTGCTAAAAAAAATAAAATTTGTAAATGATCCTGAACTTCTTTTTTATCGTAAAGAGAGAACTCTTCAAAATTGAAAAATGGGATTTTATTTTCCAGAAATGTGGTTTCAAAAATAGAAATTTGTGAGGATGAGCGATACAGAACTGCGAAATCTTTGTAATTTAAGGAAAGTTGTTCTTTAATTCTTTGAATTTCATAGGCCACATAAAGAGTTTCGTCCTTTTCATTTTCACAGGGACGAATAAAAATAGGAAATGAATTTTCATTCTGACTCCATAATTCCTTTCCCTGGCGGTTTGTATTTTCTCGAATGACAGAATTGGCTGCAATTAAAATGTTGGGGGAACAACGATAGTTTTGCTCTAATTTGACAATTTTTGTGTTTTGAAATTGATCTAAAAAATCGGAAATAATCGTAGGAACAGCGCCTCTCCAGGAATAAATGCTTTGATCGTCATCACCGACAACACAAACATGTCCCGATTTTTTTCCTAAAAGTTGAATCAATTGAAATTGAGAATGATTGGTGTCCTGAAATTCATCGACCATAAGGTAATGAAATCGAGAGTGGAGTTCATTTAATATGGATTTATTTTTATTTAAACCAAGAACAGTCCGATAAATAATATCGTCAAAATCGATAAGATTGTATAATTTTAATTTTTTTTGATAGGTGACAAATAATTTCGAAATAAAATTTTTATCTAAAATATTCTGAAGGGTTTTAAATTGTTGTTCTTCAAAAAGTTGGTCTTTAAAATAAGAAATTTTTTCTTTTGCGAAATCTTTTTTTACAAAAGAATCCATTTGGCATTCTTGCAAAGATTCTACAAGAAGGTTGTTACTTTGTGATTCACTGGCAATTTGAAAAGAATTTTGAAATCCAAATTCAAATTTAAATTCGCGCAACAGCTGTAAAGCAAAGGAATGAAATGTGGAAAGATGAACTTGATTGGATTTTTTTTCACCTAAAATCATTTGAAGGCGTTCTTGCATTTCTTTCGCGGCTTTATTTGTAAAACTGACAGCAACAATTCCTTTTGGCGAAATTCCATTTTCAATCATGTTGGCAATGCGGCACGTAATGACTTTTGTTTTTCCTGTACCGGCACCAGCTAAAACAAGAAGTGATCCAGAATGTGAAGTGACGGCATCTTTTTGTTTTTCATTTAATTGGTTTAAATAATTATTGATAATCATTATAAAGTGATACTGAAATGAAGCGAGTGAGATAAAAGAAACAAAATAAAACCAGCTAAAAATAAAAACGGTCCGAAAGGGAGGCTTGTCTGTAAAACAGAAGTTGTTTCCTTAACATCTTTTTTCTTTTTTTGAAGGAAACTTGCTAAAATACCAGCGATAGATCCTAGGACGCTGGCAATAAATAAAGTGTAAAATGCACCCTTCATTCCTAAAAAAGTTCCAATCATGGCTAAATATTTTAGGTCTCCCAAACCCATTCCTTGTTGGTGGCGCAGGTATTCATAGATTTTACAAAAAATAAATAAGCCTAAAAATGGGACAAGGCCGCCTAGAAAACTCTGTAAAAAATTCAAATGGGGATTCCAAATGGAAACAAAAAGTCCAAAAAAAATTCCTGTAAAAACAATTTTATCGGGAAGAATACGATGGCGAAAATCAATTAGGGATAAGGCCACACCAGAATAAAATAAAAATAAACCTTGGGAAAAAAAGATCCAATTGAAAATGCTTATACTGTTATTATAAAAATCCAAAATGGGAATGAAATGATCGAACAATAAAAATGTTCCCACTCCGCATAAAAACTCGACTAACGGATACTCTAGTGAAATTTTTGTTTTGCAAGAAAAGCAAAAGCCACGACTAAAAAAATAACCAAGAACCGGAATTAAATAATACCACGGAATGTTTTTTTTGCAGGTGGGACAATGACTTCTTGGAAATAAAATAGATTTTTCTTGGGGAATGCGGATAATCACCACATTCAAAAAACTTCCCAAACAGGCGCCAACAAAAAAGGTCAAAAGAAAAAGAAAAAAATGATACACGGGAAAATCTAAAGGCATGAAAAAATTCCTTGACAAATTTTTTATGAAAATCAACTCTAAGATCTTCTCACAGAAAGAAGACTTTCATCAAGAAAAAATTTTATGTCCCATGGAAAGAAATTTCATGAAAATAATTTCAAAAAATAGAAAAGCGACTCACGATTATTTTATTGAAAGTAAAATTGAAGCAGGAGTTGTTCTTAAGGGAAGCGAAGTGAAGGTTTTAAGACTTGGTCACGGAAGTATTACAGAAGCTTACGCGATGGTCAGAAACGGCGAAGCCTGGCTTGTGAACATGTATATACCTGCCTTGAAACATGCGAGCTATATGAACCCTCCAGAGCGTCGTGACAGGAAGCTTTTGCTCAACAGAAAAGAGAT
>CANJMU010000049.1 GCA_947475135.1 Silvanigrellaceae bacterium | reverse complement strand
CGGGATGATCCATGGCAGATGTGAAAATTCTTCGATGATGATTATGTTTACTAAGATTTTTTATTTTAGGCAGAAGTTCCATAACTGGTTTCACAACAATAACACCATATTTTTTTAAGTCTGTTTTATTTTTTTGAAAATCAATAGCAAGTTTTTCTTGAGGAAAGATGATCTTTCCTGACTCTTCCCATTTATTTTTTTTTGTTCTGGGTTCCAATAAATCATCCGTTGCAATTTTTGGAAAGAGAATCAGATCTTCAAAAAAATCAATTTGAAAATATTGATTGAGATCAAATATTTTTAAAAGAATTTCATGATCTAACGGAACAGAAAAATTAAAATCCAATCTTAATTTAAAATTTTGAATACGATGTTTACTGTCTATTAAAAATTTAATTTCTTTTTCAATATCAAGGCCTAATTTAATTTTAATCCACTCAAAATTATTTTCATAAAGTTCTTCAAAATTTTCATAAAAAATATTGCTGACATTTTTATGATTTTTTGGCAAAAATTTTAAAATATTTTCATTCCAAAGACTGATTTTTTTTTGTCTCGCAATGGCATCTTTTTTTGCTAAGTAAACAGCAGGACCCAAGGAACCTTTCATTTTTTTATTTTTTATGAACTCTAAATATTCGTCGAGCGTAAAATCACCCAAAGATGGCCATGGCTGCAATGAAGAATAACCAATCAAATCATTTTCGAAATGAACGCGTAATAAAAGACCGACTAAGGTCGCATTGATTTTTGAATTTTCTGTGTGCTTTGGAATAAGTTCATATTTTGAAATTTCAATTTTTTTGTACATGAAGAAACCGAATCTGCAGTGACGCCTTGTCTCAGTCTGATTTTTGAAAAGTTAACGAAAAAATAAAATCGTAAATAAAATTTGATGCACAGATGCCATGCCTAAAAATTGATTCAAATTTTCATTCGGTTCATTTTGTCTAAGGTAACGCACAATTTTAATTGCTAATGGTAAAGCAGCAAAAACAATCAACGAATTCCATTGATGATTTTCTAGGATTTGCAAAACAGCAATGACATAGGAAATAAAAAAGAAAAAAGCAATTTCAAAGCGAGAAAATTTTTTTCCAAAACGCGCACTCAAAGTCATTTTGTTGCACAATTTATCGTTTTCAAAATCACGAAAATTATTGATACAAATAAGAGTGCAAGCTAAAAATCCAATTTGAGCTCCGGCAAGAACAGATGCTAAGGTAACAAGATGAGTTTGAATAAAAAAGATTCCACAGGTTGCTGCAAAACCAAAAAACAAAAGCACGAACAATTCTCCTAAACCTTTGTAAGCCAAAGGATAGGGGCCTCCCGTATATAAATAACCACACAATAAAGAAACAAGTCCCAAAATTAAAATAGGAATTCCACCTTGAACAACAAGCGGAATTCCAAATAAAATTGCCAGGACAAAAAAGAACAAAGCCCCTCTGGTGACTTGGCGCGGAGCGATCCATCCATTCTGTGTGGCCCGTTTTGGACCCAAACGGTTTGGATTATCTGTTCCTTTTTTAAAATCGAGAACATCGTTGAATAGATTTGTTCCAATTTGAATGCAAAGGGCAGAAAAAATGGCGAATAGTGAATATTTAATAGAAAATAAATAAGGGTATTCTTTGTGAGCAAGAATACTTCCTGCAAAAATTGGTGAAAAAGAAACCAGCAGGGTTTTGGGACGAAAAGCAAAAAACCAAGATTTTATTTGTGATGGTTTTTGAAAAGTGACAGCAGGCTTGGATGTTTCACTGTTACTGAAAACACTCATGGCAGCCTCGAAAATTTTTGAAAATCTGGTTTTCTTTTTTCAAGAAAAGCATTTTTTCCTTCTTTGGACTCTTCACTTAAATAATAAAGTAACGTTGCATTCCCAGCAAAATCCTGCAATCCAATTTGACCATCACAATCCGCATTCAACGCCGATTTTAAACAGCGCAATGCTAATGGGGAATGCTCTAGCATTTCTCGGCACCACTTCAAGGTTTCCTGCTCAAGTTCTTCAAGAGGCACAACACAATTGACAAGCCCCATATCTAGCGCTTGCTTGGCATCATATTGACGACACAAAAACCAAATTTCCCGTGCCTTTTTTTGACCAACAATGCGTGCCAAATAACTACTACCCAAACCACCATCAAAAGATCCTACTTTGGGACCTGTTTGCCCAAATTTTGCATTGTCTGCCGCAATCGTTAAATCACAGACAACATGCAACACATGTCCACCGCCAATGGCAAATCCTGCCACCATAGCTACAACAGGCTTGGGAAGACTGCGCATCGCTTTTTGAACGTCTAAAATATTGAGTCGAGGAATTCCATCAGTCCCGACATAACCGCCATGTCCACGAACTTTTTGATCCCCGCCAGAGCAAAAGGCATCTTTGCCTTCACCAGTTAAAATTACAACACCAATACGAGAATCATCTCGAACAATTTCAAAAGCTTTTAATAATTCTTTCACAGTCTCAGGGCGGAACGCATTTCTAACATGAGGGCGATTGATGGTGATTTTTGCAATCCCATCTTCAGTTCTTTCTAGGCGAATATCTTCGAAGTTTTCCATGGAAAGCCAAGTAGTCAATTTCATAACAATTCTTTCTTTAAAGTAACACAAAATCTCTTCTGCTTTTCAACTATCCTTCAATAAAAGCCTTCAATTTTTTAGAACGGCTTGGATGACGTAATTTACGCAATGCCTTGGCTTCAATCTGCCGAATGCGTTCGCGAGTGACATCAAAACTTTGCCCAACTTCTTCCAGCGTGTGATCTGTTTTTTCACCAATTCCAAATCTCATACGCAATACTTTTTCTTCACGGGATGTCAGTGTGGCAAGAACCTTTTTTGTCTGATCGGATAAACTTTGATTGGAAACAATATCCACAGGTGAGCCATGGGTTTTGTCTTCTAAAAAGTCTCCGTAATGATTGTCTTCTTCTTCACCAATTGGCGCCTCTAAAGAGATAGGCTCTCTCGCAATTTTCATGACTTTACGAACTTTTTCAATGCTCATATCCATGCGTTGTGCAATTTCTTCTGGAGTGGGTTCCCGTCCCATTTCTTGCACAAGTTGTCTACTGGTACGAACCATTTTATTGATAGTTTCAATCATGTGAACAGGAATACGAATAGTGCGAGCTTGGTCAGCAATCGCGCGTGTGATCGCCTGGCGAATCCACCATGTGGCGTAAGTACTAAATTTGTAACCGCGTCGATATTCAAATTTTTCCACCGCTTTCATCAAGCCAATGTTACCTTCTTGAATTAAATCTAAGAATTGAAGGCCGCGATTCATGTATTTTTTTGCAATAGAAACAACAAGGCGCAAATTGGCTTCTATCAATTCTTTTTTTGCATTTTCAGCGAATCGATTGGCATTATTAATAATTTGGTATTTGACAGGAATTTCTTGTCGCGGAATAAAACATGCATTTTCACTGCTGCGAATAGCATTTTGAGCAGAGATAAAAGTGTTTTTTAAAATTTCCCATTCTTTATCATTTAAAAAATTAACTTCCGATGGGCGTTTTGAATTTGTTTCAGCATATCCCTTTAATTTCTCTTCGGCCAATTTTGTTTTTGAACGAACACGATTGATTTCTTTCATGTGATCTGAAACTGATTTTGCATGAAAATCTAATTCAGAAACAATTTGAGAAATAATTTTTCGATTGATATTGATTTCTTTGATAATTTCAAACATCTGCGTACGCGCATCGACGAGCTTTTGCTTTTCCGATCCTTTTAAATTGGCAACGCCTTCAAATCCAAAAGAATTTTCAAGGTCGATGACAATTTTTGAATATTGCAAAAATTTTTCAACAAGAACTCGAACCCGTTGGGTTTGTCCTTCATCTGTTGCCTGATCCTGCTCATCATCAAAACCCTTCACCAAATTTTTTGCTTTGGTAATTCCGTCTAAGAATTTTTGCCCCACATCATTCATGTGCAAAATACCAATGCGTAAGGAAACAAGGTGCTCTAATAATTTATTTTCTTCATTTTCAATTTTTTTTGCAATTTCAACTTCACCATCACGAGACAGAAGAGCAACTTGCCCCATTTTTCTTAAGTAAACACGCACAGGGTCGTTACTGCGATTGGAAGTATCCGTTTCAGCTTCTTCTGTTGTGACTTCTCCGCCAAATTCTTCTCCACCTAAAAAGTCATCCTCTTCAAAAGCTGCCGCAGGATCTTCCAGCTCCAACTCGCCAGAAAATTCATCTTCTTCTTCAACTGAAAAATCCTCTTCGGTTTCATCAAAAGCGGGCTCTTCAGTCAGAAGATCTTCTTCGTCAGACATTCTATTGTGTGCATGATTTTTTACTTTTTGCGATTCATGTTCTTTTTCAGAATTTGGTTTCTTAGTTACTTTAGTCTCAGTTTTTAAAATTTCAGTCTGAGTTTTAGGCAGTTTTTTTTCTACGGTTTTTTCAGTGTATATTTTTTGAGGCTGTTTTTCTTTGCTGCTCTCGTTGTGACTTAAAGAAGGTTTTTTTGAATTTAAAATCTGAAATTTTTTATCCTTTATTCCTATTACTTTAGTCTCTTGAATTTTGACAGGGGTACTTTTTTTTTCAGGAGCTTTTTTTACAATTTGTTTGGAAGATTGGTTGAGCTTCAAACTTTGATGAGGAACCGTTTTTTTATTTTTGTCTGTTTGCTTATCTATTTTCTTATCTGTTTGTTTATGACTTGTAGCTTGTTTGTGATTTTGCGTTTGTTTTTTAGGCGGAACTTTATTCTTTTTTTTCACCAAAGGCTTTTTGTTTTCTTTGATTTTCCTTGGTGCAACACTATCTTTTTTATTATTTTGTGTCACATGACGTGATTTTGTGTTTTTCTTCACAGGAGCTGATTTACTAGGACTTGTGCTTTTAGAATTTTTGGCAGACTTTTTTGGAATGAGAGTCGGTTTTTTACTTGCCGGGTGTGTTGATTTATTTTCTTTTTTAGAATCGACTTTATTTTTTGCTTTATGCAATTGAATCATTTGCGCAAAATCCTCCAAACATAGTAAATCGTGAAAACGACAAAGAAATTTAAATACCATAAAACAGAACAATTAAAAGTAAATTTTTGCTAAAATTGAGAACTCTTGCAGGACCCTATTTTAGGATTCAGGGGAAGGGCACACCAATTGAATTCTCTTTTGAATGAGGCCGCGAAGTTCAGTATTTTGCTCATCAGTGCGTTCTTTCGTCGTAGAAAGAATTCTCATGTGGTTATCAATAAAACGAATTTCGAGAAGCGTGACACACTCGCTTAAATAAGACTCCAAAATACCTCTTTGGCTTGAAAGTTTAGCATGTAGGGCATAAAATTTCAAAAAATTTAAATTGGAAAGAAACCATAGATTTTCTTTTTGAACGAGTTGAATGGAATTATTTTTATCCCTGTCAGAAAATAAATAAAGCGCATTTTTGAACTCAAGTATCGCATGGGATGAAAATAAAAAACCAATTAGCAATTGAATATTGTCACTAACTTCATTGGTTTTATTTAACACAAACTCTAAAATATTATCAGATTTAAGAAGAATATCGCTCAATTCAATAAATAATAAAAAACTAGCTTCAGAAAATGAAAATTTTAATGCATGAACCAATAACGTCGTTTCTTCCTCTTCTGTAGCGGTATTGCCCTCCATAAAGACAAGATTTTTTAATTCTTTAGGCAAACATTCGATAGAAGCAAAAGCTAAACCAAATAAAAATTTGATTTCTAAAGGATCTTTAACGCTCCAAATCGGTATATTTTGAGTTTCATCGGGGTTTTTTTCAATTAATTTTGCATCCACTGTTTTTATAATATGTTTGGGATCTTTTTTTTGATTTAATTTT
>CANJMU010000048.1 GCA_947475135.1 Silvanigrellaceae bacterium | reverse complement strand
TTCAAAAAAAGATTCAAAAAATTCAGGTCGCCACATTGTTAAAAAATGAACTCATCAAACATTATTCTTCTGAAAATGTGGCACTAGAACTTGGTGAATCCAGCGAAGAAGACAATTCTTCAGGGGCTGTGACTTTATACGATTTGGATTTTGTTGTGAGTGAACTTCGAATTGGAAATTTTCAAATTGTACAGGAATTTTTACCTCATTATGGGAGTGACCCAAAATCAATTTTGCAGTTTGCTTCTCAAATTTAAAAAGGAATTTAAAATGAATACGAATCAGCTTTATTTTTCAGAGCATAAACAAGATATAATTCCACACGAAAAAAAACAAAAAATAAAAACAAGTATTTATTTGTTACCAAATTTAATTACATCAGCGTCACTTTTTTTTGGTTTGTTGGCAGTTAAATATAGTATTGATGCACGGATGGCTGGATTAACCCAGGAATATATTTATTGTGCGTATGCAATTTTAGCAGCAGCGTTATGTGATGGTATGGATGGAACTGTCGCTCGTTTAACGCATACGCAGAGTTCTTTTGGCGTTCAATTAGATTCTTTATGCGATATGGTTTCGTTCGGTGTAGCGCCAGCTATTGTTATGTACAATTATTCTTTGCATTTATTTCCAAGAATTGGATTTTGTGTCGCTTTTATTTATGCAGCATGTGGGGCTCTTCGATTAGCTCGTTTTAATGTTCAGTCTTCTGTCGGCAAAACTCATGGGAATTTTTTGGGTATCCCTATTCCAATGGCGGCGGCTCCGCTGGCTGTTTTTATTATGGCGCAAAATGAATTGATATCCTGGAAATTCAAAAATTACTTTAATTTTGAAATTTCCGCAGCAAATTTTTTAACCAATCCTATCAATAAAGGGATGATTTTATTGGTCATGATGTTTTTATTATCCTTAGGAATGATTTCTACGTTTGAATATATTAGTACAAAATCTATCAAGCTTCCCAGAAAAAAACCCTTTCGTTTTTTCGCCGTCATTTTAATTGTGAGTGCCTTATTATTAAATTTACAATTTATTTTAACGACAGCTATTTTATTAGTGATTTATTGTTTTCATGGTCCAATTTTGTGGTTATTTAATAAAAGACGCGAAAAACAAGAAGAAGATGAAGAAGAATTGTTTGAATCTGGAGATGAATAATTGTGTTAAAAAAAGAATTAAAAATTGGAATTGTTGGCGCTACAGGAATGGTTGGGCAGAAGTGTCTTGATCTTTTGCAAGATGATTATGAACATTTTAATGTTAAAAATTTAAGATTATTTGCACGGGCGTCTTCTGCTGGACGTGTTTTTCCGTTTTTTGAAAATGATCTTGTTGTCGAAGAATATCAATTATCAGAAATGTCCCAGTGCGATGTGCTTTTTTTTGCTGTGGATAGCGAAGTTTCAAAGAAATATATTCCAGAGTTATCTCAAAAAGGTGTTTTATGTATCGATAAATCCTCTGCCTATCGAGAGAATACTGAAATTCCATTAATTGTGCCCGAAGTGAATTGGGATGAATTTTTGATCGAAAAATTAAAAAAAAATCCTGTCATTGCATGTCCAAATTGCTGCGTTATCCCATTAGTTATGATTTTAAAACCTTTGCATGACGAATTTATTTTAAAAAGGGTGGTGATTTCAACGTATCAAAGTGTGAGTGGTTCTGGAAAAATTGGTTGTGAAACTTTAGCAAATGAAATTCAGTCCTCTTTTGAAAACGATTCTGTGTTACTTTACGAAAAATCAACCTATCCAAAACCGATTGCATTTAATGTTCTTCCTTTTGTGACATCTATTTTAGAAAATGGCGATACAGACGAAGAAGATAAAATTAAAAAAGAAACAAAAAGAATTTTGAATTTAGAAAATCTAAAAATTTCTGCCACCAGTGTTCGCGTTCCGGTTTATATTGGACACAGTGAGTCTGTTACCTTAGAGTTTGAAAAAAAATTTGATTTGGAAAAGGTTTTTAAAAAGTTATCTAAATTCCCAGGTGTGAAAATTGTCTGTGAACATCAATCATTTTTGAAAAATGATGACATTCAAACCGAAAATGAAAACATTGACGAAAACAATTTCGGAGAGTTTGTTTCGCCCTATGAAGCGCAGGGTAAAAATGATATTTTTGTGAGCAGAATTCGAAAAACAGATGTCTTTGAAAATGGAATTTCTTTGTGGATTGTTTCTGACAATTTAAGAAAAGGAGCTGCGCTCAATGCAATTCAAACATTGGACAAATGTGTTCAAAATGGATTTTTTAATTAACATTCGATTCAACTTTTTGCGTCACATTCTTTTTTTAGTTCCGTTTTTTCTCCTTTTGAATGTTTTCTTTTGTCAAAATACTTATTCCGATTCTTTGGGTCTGTCTGTCTCTGTTTGCGATTCGACAGGTGCCTGCGGCTTTAAAACACCTGCAAGCACGATTGCCATTGATGGAAGTAACAATGGGCCAACACTTCAAACGATTACGTTCACTTTTTATTTTTCGAATTTTCAAACACATATTATTGATGATACAAAAGCAAATACAATTTATTTTAAGCTTGGCGACATCAGTGATTCTATTTTTTGTACGACAACAATTTCTAGTCTGACGGGAACTGTTATCTGCGGAAGAAGGGATAGTAGTTCAACAGCATTTACAGATATTCAACCTGTTGTTTTAAGTGTACCAACGGTTTCTAATGGATATTCAAATGGAAAACTGATTGTAAAACTTACGTTTTTGAATAATCGAAATTTGAAAAATTCTGATGTGGGAAACCCAACAGATGCAACTACTGTTCCTGTTTATATTGGGTATGACACGGGATATCTGCAAACTGTCAACTGGCAGATTGATAAAGGTGCCTTTAAAATTGCACCAACGCTCAAATCGTTTTCTTATGATTCTGCATTTCAAATCACTTGGGACAATTCTACTGCATTGAGCGCAAAATGTATTAACAGTGGAAGCAATGTTTGTGCTTCAAGTCCGACGCTATCCAGTGGCGGAGCAGCCAGTGCACTCATGACAACAAACAATTCACTTTCAGGATATATTTTGGCTTATTGGAAACAGGGAGCATCAAGTTCTGTGACTTTAAATTTGAAGCCGAATTTTGTTGTATCTTATGTGACTGCAGTAAGTCCTTCTAACACAAGTTGCGCATCACCCGTTGGGTTTGACGCACAATTTTTACTATGCTCACCTCTGAATTATACTTTAATCACCACAGATGTGAATTTAGATGTGAATAAAACTGCAGCTCCAAATTTGACCCCAACTCAATTGAATTCATTAATTGGCAGCCCAGGAAAAGTGATTGCGGATGCGCCCATGAACTATGTTTATGTGACGTCCGATCAAAGCAGTTGGGTTTATAGCCCACCAGAGGGGAATGGTTCGCGATATGGTGTGACCATGTGGGCGTTAAATAATGCGCAATCCGATCAATCCAGTTTATTCACGACGCCTGCGGATACAACTTTAGTTCCTAACTATAGCATTCAGCATTCACCAGTGATTTATGCCATCGCCAGTGAATCTTCTGGCAATTTCGCAACCCTTGCAAAGGATGCTAGTTTGTCTTTATCGAAATCAGATTGTTTCGTTGTGACATCGGCTTCTGGTGATATCAATTCGAAATCTGTTTTTTATTGGAGAGCAATTCGTGATTTTTATTTTCCAATAAGCTTGACTCAATTTTATTATCGACACGCGAAATTATGGGCGAATTATTTGGATGGACATCCAAAGTTGAAACCACCCCTCAATTTTGTTTTTGAAAAAAGCGGATACGGCATTTATCACACAGGAATATTTCTTGAAAATACGAAAAATAAATTTGAAATTTATTTTAAAAAATTAAAAAAAATTCTTGCAAATATTTGGTCACAAGAGGCTTCTGCAGAAGAAAATGTTTCTGCTGAGGTGAAAGAACCGGAACACAGAAGAATTTTACAACCAGGATATGAGTTTGGTTTTACATCGGGTATTTTATTTCCTACGGAAGATAAGTCCTATTACGAAAGCAAATACGGAAATAATTTCTTTCTTTATCGAATTTCTCTGCATGGAACTTCTACTTTTTGGATGGACCATATCGGTATGTCTGTCGGAGGTTCTGTTCATTATGATTTTAAAAATAAAGAAAGAACTGTTGATCCTTACAATGGTTGTTGCGGCCCAACTCCATCTAATTATACGCAAACAGAAGTCACAAGTTTGCGATTTATGACAGCCCTTGCTACGTTGGGGGTGAGGTATCGTTCTGTGAATTACCAACACGTCCAAATTGGTTTTTACTCTGGAGTAGGGGTGACAAGATTGCGTGAAGAAACTTTGCCACAAACATCTTCAACGTCGGGTCAGCAAGTGCCTATTTTTGGTGTGACGTCCTATCAGCCTATGGTTGAAGTTGGTGGTAATTTTGATGTCAGTTTATCAACAATTGCAAATGAAACTATTGCAACAATGGGCCATCAATTAAAAGATGTTTTGTTTAGATTGAATGCAAACTATGATACCAGTTTTTCTAAGACTGTGACTTTAACAGGGTATTCGGCACAGGCTGGATTTTCATTTTTATTCAAATAGTTCTTTTCTAAAATAAGAATTTTTGATTTGATTTTTTATTTTTAAAATAAGGAGGATTTTTTATGCCACTGATTTCTCTTCGTCAATTATTAGACCATGCAGCAGAAAATAGTTATGGTGTTGCCGCATTTAACATAAATAACTTGGAACAAATTCAAGCCATTATGGAAGCCGCTAAGGAAACAAATAGTCCTGTTATTTTACAAGCCAGCCGTGGTGCTCGGAATTACACCAACGATATTTTTTTAAAACATCTGATTATTGCAGCGACAGAGTTGTACCCCGAAATTCCTGTCGTTATGCATCAAGATCATGGCAATAGTATGGAAACCTGTTTTTCTGCCATTCGCAATGGTTTTACAAGTGTCATGATGGACGGAAGTTTAAAGGAAGATGCAAAAACCCCTGCAGATTTCGAATACAACGTTAAAATTACGTCCGAAGTGACTCGTGTGGCTCATTCTATGGGAATTTCTGTAGAAGGCGAATTGGGGTGTCTAGGCTCTTTAGAAACTGGTGCTGGGGAAAAAGAGGACGGCCATGGTTTTGAAGGAACGCTTTCCCATAGTGAATTATTAACGGATCCTGATGAGGCCGTTGAATTTGTGGAACGTACCAAAGTGGATGCCCTTGCAATTGCCATTGGAACCAGTCACGGCGCCTATAAATTCACAAGAAAACCAGATGGCAATATTTTAGCAATCAGCCGGATTCGTGAAATTCATAAAAAATTACCAAATACGCATTTGGTCATGCACGGTTCAAGTTCTGTGCCTCAAGATCTGCAAGCTGAACTCAGAAAATATGGCGGAGAAATGAAAGAAACCTGGGGGGTTCCCGTTTCTGAAATTCAAGAAGGTATTAAAAATGGGGTCAGAAAAATAAATATTGATACGGACAATCGTATTGCAATGACTGCAGCAATTCGAAAAATTTTGGTGACAAATCCATCCGAATTTGATTTGCGCAAAATCTTAATTCCCGCACGGGACGCCATGAAAAAATTAGTGGCGCAACGCATGACTGAATTTGGCCAAGCAGGGCAAGCATCAAAAATAAAAGCGATTCCGCTCGATATTATTGCTAAAAAATACAAAGCTTAAGTGAAAATTTTTGAGTAAACCTTATTCTTTTTCTTGAGCTTCACATTTTGACATCCTAAAATTTTTACCCATTCAGTTAATCCATATCTCTTTATAATAAAACAGAATTCATTTTCTAGATGCTTTATAAGGAGAAGATTATGGCGTCAGTAAGTCACGTCAGCGCAAATTCAACACATGCAGTTTCTCATAAACCTGCGGCACCAGAAGGCGCTAAAGC
>CANJMU010000047.1 GCA_947475135.1 Silvanigrellaceae bacterium | reverse complement strand
GGTGTGTATATACGTACCATGTTTTTTAGTCTTTGCAAATATAAAATGAAGATATTCTCTTGTGTTTTAAAGGACTTATGTTTTAGAGGAATTTCCCTGGTATGTAAAATTCTGGGACTTTAGGTTACGGGCAGTGAATTAATTATTGATGGTGGAATTTTAGCTGGGGCAAGTGCAGCTCCTAAGGCGCATTAAATTTTTAATGATAAAGCATTTATGCTCTTTCATAGAGCTGGTATTATTGGAAATTTATTTTTTACCTCTCTTTAATTTAACTTTATTTATGTTATTTTTAAAGGGTGTTTTATCATTTCGTTGACGAAAGAAATGATGAGTATATATTTAATTAAAATAAGGAGAAGGTGTTGATAAAATTTTATTTTATTCTATTATGTTCTGTTGTTTCTATGTTTTCTGTTCTATTGCCATGGATGTCCTATGGTGTTGGTTCCAAAACCGGATTAGATATTGCGGGATTATCAAAATACTTCATTTTATTTTCTGGAGTACTTCTTCTGTTTTTTTCTTACATTTTTTTTAAAATCAAAAAACAAGACAAAATTACTTTTTATTTTTCATTTTTATCCGCGCTTGTTTTATTTTTTTCTTATCTTTATGAACTGATACGAATCGCCTATCAAGCAACAATTGCAAAAAGTTTGCCGGTAGAAATGTTTGGTTTTACAACGCTTGCTGCAAATCAAATTCATATTGGTTACGGACTTTATTTAGGAACTCTGATCTCTTTTTTACCATGTTTAATCCGATTTTTTGAATTAAAATTCACTTTAAATAAAAATAAATGAAATGATATTGAAAATTTCCAGCTGATTTTTAAATTTAATCCAACTGCTCTAAAAATTCTGAATAAGGCACAATCGAAATAGGATCAGAATACGGCTGAACTTCTCCTGTATAAACTAAATATCCTTTATCTTGTGGGCGAATGAGCGATTCCATGGGCTTCAGCCATCTCCGATTGAAAGTTGAGTTCAATTTAATTTCAATAAATTCATGGGATGTTTTTTTATCGATAATTAGGTCGACTTCCATTCCATCTTGTGAGCGAAAATAAAATAATTCACTGTGTTTTTTTCTGTGCGACTGATTTTTATAAATCTGAGAAATGACATAATTTTCAAAAAGATGACCAGCAAGAGGGCCTTGTAAAAACTGATTTTGTGTTTCAATTCCGGTTAAAAAAGAAACAAGACCTGTGTCATAAAAATAAACTTTAGGGCTTTTGACAATGCGTTTCCCAAAATTTTCATAAAAAGGAGGCAATAAGAAAATAATGTAAGAGGCCTCTAAAACAGAAATCCATCGTTTGATAGTTTTGACATCCACTCCAATATCTTTGGCATAGGAAGCATAATTTAAAATTTGCGCGGTTTGCCCTGCTAATAAGCGTAGCAAAAGGCGAAATTCTCGTTTGTCACCGATATGAGCAAGAGCATTGACATCTTTTTGTAAATAAGTGTCTAAATAAGAGGAATACCAGTCATAAAATAAAGCAAAATTTTTGTTAATCAGTTCGGGATAACAGCCTTTAAAAAGACTCTCTTCTTTTGCGGTATTTGGAATTTCATTAAATTGATAAGGTAACAAAGAAAGCATGCCAATTCGACCTGCAAGAGATTCGGACGCGTTTTTTAAAAATTGAAATTGACTGGATCCTGTCAGTACAAACTTACCAGTATTTTGCCTATCTTTATCTACAGCTAATTAATGTAATCAAATATTTTAGGAGCTTTTTGAACCTCATCAAAAATAATTTTGTTAGGATAGGTCCGCATAAATTGATCGGGATTGTCGTGGCCCTGTCAGACCAACGACAGAAAAAAATTTTCATTTTGCTTTACAAAATGGATAGAAAGGGGTCAAACTTATTTGGTCATTTTAGGAGAATAAACCCACTTGAATAGGACCGTATTATCAAATGAAAATCTGGGTAGATGCTGATGCTTGTCCTGGTAGCATCAAAGAAATTATTTACAAGGCTGTAGAGCGCCTAAAAATCAGTGCAACATTTGTTGCGAATCAATATTTAAAATTGCCTTTTTCTGAATTTCTTTCCCTTGTTGTTGTGGAAAAAAAATTTGATTCAGCGGATTATCATATTGTAGAACATCTCGAAAAAGATCATTTGGTTATTACAGGGGATATTTTACTGGCTTCCGAAGTTGTAAATAAAGGGGCTTTAGCCATTGATCCACGTGGAAAAATTTTTGATGAAACTACGGTTTACAATGCGGTGGCGGTCAGAAATCTTATGCAAACACTTCGTGAAGGAAGAATGGTTGAAAAGTCAGGCCCAAGACCCTTTGATAATTTAGATAAAAAGAAATTTTCTGCTACCTTTGAAAAACAAATTTCTATTCTTAAAAAGCGTTCTCTTGAAAAAATAAAAGTTATTTCTCATTCATAATTTTTTAAGGAATCATACGATGAATCAAAAAGTAAAAAAGGCCAAAAAGCCGGTTGCGAGGATTGAAGGACTTCTTGATCCAAAGGTAGATTTTGTGTTTAAAAATATTTTTGGAAAAGACAAGGAAATTTTTTGTAGTTTTGCAAATAGTGTGATTCAGCCATCAGAAGATAAATTCATTATTGATATTGAGTTTACAGATAAAGATCTCCATAAAAATGATGAAAAAGATAAAGAGTCACGTTTGGATGTTTTGGCAACATTAAAAGATAAATCTCAAATTAATATTGAAATACAGTTGGCCCCTCAAGCTGTTTTTGACAAAAGAGTTCTTTTTTACTGGGGAAAACTTTATACATCTCAGCTTCAGGAGGCGCAGTCTTACTGTGACCTTCAGCCTGTCATTTGTATTAGTTTACTTAATTTTATTTTTAATAATGATCATAATGATGTTCATACAAAATATGTCATACAAAATAAGAAGACAAAAGAACGCGCATTTCACGAATTTGAGATTCATTTTATAGAAATTCCAAAGTTCAATCATAAAATAAAAACCATGTTAGATAAATGGATCAATTTTTTATTATCACCCGCAGAAAATATTTCCGATCCCACGATTCAAAAAGCAAAAAATAATCTTAATGTTTTAAGTCTGAATGAAAAAATGAGAGTGCAATATGAAGCCCGCTTGAAACAACTGCGAGATGAACAATCAGTGCGTATGACTGCCGAAGCTCAAAAATTCAAGGAAGGATTTTTGGAGGGGAAGGAAGAGGGAAAAAGAAAAGGAAAAGAAGAAGGAAAGGCAGAAGGAAAGGCAGAAGGAAAGGCAGAAGGAAAAGTGGAAGAAAAAAAAGAAATCGCAAAAAAAATGAAAAAATCAGGGATAAAGATAATAGAAATTTCAGAATTGACGGGGCTTTCTAAGGATATTATTCAAAAATTATAATCTTAAATTTTCCTTCTGTGGTAATCAAAAAAAAGTATAAAAATTTATTTTTCAACGAACTATAAAATTGAAAAATTTTATTTCCTAAAATGCTGCCCCAAAGCCCTAGGCGGTCGACTGCGTACAACTAAACCGGAAACAATAATAATTGTTAAAATATAAGGGATGATTTGAATAAATTGCCCTGAAGTCAGAAATTTTAAAATAAAATGAAATGCCTGGGATTGGGATTCCTCAAAGGAAAAAGAAGAACCCTGCATCATAATTCCAATGGCATCAAACAGCCCAAATAACAAACAAGCCATCGCTGCACGAACTGGTTTCCATCCACCCACAATAAGTGCTGCAAGGGCCATATAGCCCCTTCCTGCGGTCATGTTTCGCGTGTAGTTGCTTGCCATGCACAGAGATAAAGTTGCGCCGCCTAATCCAGCTAAAAAACCAGAAAAAGAAACACCTACAATTCTTGTTTTTAAGACATCAATTCCTGAAGTTTGAAGAGCTTCGGGATGTTCTCCTGCAAATTTAAACCACAACCCTATTGGCGAATATTTAAATAATCCCCAGATAAGAACAACTAAAACCCAAGACAAAATAATAGGAGCTTTAATAAATCTTTCTTGAAGGGGTATTTCTGGTGTCATGCCGGTATTTTGAAACAATAATTGAGAAATAAAAGGAACAACACCCATAGCGAGTAAGGTGATTGCGGTCCCTGCAACAATTTGATTGGATCTTAAAAAAATCACAAACAGTGCGTAAATATTTGCAAGAAATAATCCTGCAAGTCCGCCGCAAAAAAAACCAATCCATGCAGAATGTGTGAAATGTGTCACAGCGGCAGCACAAAAAGCACCAAAAAGCATTTTTCCTTCCAAGGCAATATTCACAACTCCGCAGCGTTCACTACAAATGCCCCCAAGTGCCGCGTAAATTAAAGGGCTTGATGATCTGAAAGCAGAAGCTGAAATTGTGATGACGCTTTCAAGAAAATTCATGCAGAAAGTCCTTTCTTTTTGAATTTTAAGAGATCCCACAGCCCGTCAGAGCTCACAATTAATATAATCATTCCCTGTAAAATTAAGGAGAGATCGCTTGTGATTTTAGACGAGAAAATTTCAAGATCACCCGAACCTTTTGTTAATAATCCAAATAATAATCCGCTAAAAATAATTCCTATGGGATTCCCCTTAGCTAAAAAAGCAACCGCAATTCCTGTAAAACCATACCCAGGTGAGAAATCTAATTTAAAAGAATACGAACGACCTAAAACTTCTCCCACGCCAACAAGTCCAGAAAAAACACCAGAAATAAACATGGAGAGTATCTGAATTTTTTGAACATGAATTCCGCTTGTGTAGCTAGAATTGATGTTTTCGCCAACGGCGCGAATTTCAAAACCTTTTGGAGTTTTATAAAGAAAAAAATAAAAAACTAAACTTGCAAAAATGGATAAAAATAAACTGGATGTTAAAGGTGCGCCTTGAAAAAATGGGAAAGAATGCAAAACGTATTGTGGCAAGATAGGAACCGTTTGTGGGTTCTGAGAATTGGGATCTTTTAAAACATAAACAGCAACAAAGCTGGCAATTCCTGCGGCAATAAAGTTGAGCATAATTGTCGTAATCACTTCATGGGCGCCTCGCTTTGCCTTTAAATAGCCAGCAAAAAATCCCCAAATACCACCGCTCATCCCTGCAATAAACATTGCGGCAACAGGTGCAATAAAACTAGGTAAGGGAACAAGTGCGCAGAAAACAGCGGTGCCTAGCGCTCCCATTGTGAGCTGTCCTTCTGCACCAATATTAAATAAACCACAATGATAAGCAAAAGCTACGGAAAGTCCTGTTAAAATAAGTGGAGCGCTGTAAGATAACACCATTCCAAAATCATAAAAGGATCCAAACCCAGATTGCATAAGAACTAAAAAAACTCTCCAAGGATTTTCCCCTGCGAAAAGAGTGAGGCTTAATCCAAGAATAAGGCCTATGAATACAGCAATAATAGGTCGTAATATTTGGGCCAAATTTATTTTTAAAAAATATATTTTTAGTAAATTCATTTTCCAAGCCCACCGCACATTGCAAGGCCTAATTCATGTTCATTCGATTGGCCACGTTCAAATTGCGCCACGATTTTACCTTCGTACATCACAAGAATTCTATCCGATAATTTGAATATTTCGTCTAACTCGCTAGAAATTAATAAAACTCCAACGCCACGATCACGCTGGGCAATGATTTGTTCATGAATAAATTCTATAGATCCAATATCCACGCCACGGGTTGGATTTGCTGCAATAATCATGTGAGGATTTTTTCCAAACTCCCTAGCAATAATTATTTTTTGTTGATTTCCGCCTGAAAAACCGTCAATTTTTAAATTGATATCTCTTGGTCTGACATCAAATTTTTCAATTTCATTTTGAACAAAAGACTGAATTTTTTTATCATTTAAAAAATAACCACTTAAAAAAGATTTTTCATGTTGCCGCCCTAAAATAAAATTTTCTTTCACGGTCATATTCAACAATAAACCATTTTTATGGCGATCTTCTGGAATAAACCCCACACGAATATCTGCGTTAGAGGATAAATTTTTTTTTGTTACGTTAGTATCT
>CANJMU010000046.1 GCA_947475135.1 Silvanigrellaceae bacterium | reverse complement strand
ATAAGATTGTTCAGCATTTAATTTAAATCGAACTTCATAAAATTCTCTTGAACTGATTTTTATTCTGGCACTTAATAAATCAGAAAAAAATTGAAAATGAACAACATCGCCAGAACGAAAAATTGTGACTCCGCTTTGCCAATTTCCAGGTGAAAATTGAGGATAAAGCGATTCTATAAAATAATTTTCATTCATTTTTAATAATTCTCAATCTTTAAGATAGAAAACAAAAACAAGATGATAAAATTAATCGTTATGTTTTCCAGTAAGGACGCCATTATTCTTTTCAATTCGGAAATATTCAGCAAGAGTTGTTTGGGCGACATTATTTGCTCGGACAACATAATTTTGAAAACTTGCGACCACCGTACCAATAGCAATACTGGATGGAGAGTTGATAGGCGCAATTCCACTAAACCAAGTATATAACACATCTCGATTTTCAGGATCTAAAAGCGTCCCTGTTTTTCCGCCAATTTCATCAATTTCGTAACGGGTCCCTTTTTTGTGAAAGGCTCGACGACTGGTCCCTGAAGAAATAGTTTCTTGCATAAGGGTTTGAATTTTATCTGCAGTCTGCGGCAAGATAATTTGATTTATTTTGACGGATTGTGCGCGATAAATTTCCTGTCCATTTGAATTAAAGGCAATATCCACAATGTAAGGAGCCATCATAAGCCCTTTGTTTTGAATTGTTGCCGACAATAAAGCAGCATGAATTGGACTGAGTTTTGTCGCCCCAAATCCAGCTCCAGCCTCAGCGACTTCCTGTGCCGTGGCTGATTCAGATTCTGGCAAAACAAACTGGCTTGTTTGAATTCTAAAATCGCTTGGAATGGGGTGATTGAACATGTATTTTTCTGCATAAATCTTTAAACTGGACAGACCGGCATCATACAATGCTAACCTTGCAAAAACTGTGTTGCAGCTTCTTCCAAACGCTTGAGCGAAGGTCAAAAATTGTGTGTCAAGCTTAGGATCAGAAATCCAATTTTCATGATGTAATGTAGAACATCCTCCGCGAAAAAAAATGGAATCAAAAGGACTGAGTTGATTTTTTTCAATTGCGGCAGAAGCTGTAATTATCTTAATAAGACTTGCTGCTGGGGCTCTCGCAGAAGTTGGAAAAGAATTTGTTTTTGATGTTTGGCTTTGGCACATGGCTAAAACTCGACCGGTGCGAGGCTCAATAACAACTGTTGCACCATCTAAAATTCGTGATGAGCCTAGATTTTTTGTACAGGCTTCTTGTAATTTTGGAATGAGGCTTAATTGCAATTTATAACCGTTATAAAAAGCATACATTTTATCGTCTTTTTGATACATTTTTTTTTCAATATCGCCCCATTGAACTTGTCCAAATGGGGTTAAAAATTGTACTTTTTGATTGTCTAATGCAGAACGTGGATCTAAATAAGCATTGACCTGAATCGCCGAAGACTGTTTGCTTTTTAAAGGATTGATGATTTTTTCTTGAATTGTTGTGAATGGCAAGGATTTTGCCACAATATTTACAATTTTAAGATTTTTTCTTTGATTATTTGTAGAGATTGTTTTTCGATGAGAACTTCGTTTTTTTCTTTTTTTCCCAACTTCAATATGCTTATAATTTGATTTATCAAAAATCCCAAAAGTTTCAGTATGAACTTCTGTTATATAAAAAATAACAAGGTAACAAAAAATAAACTTAAATAATTTGAAACATTTTTTGTAGGTCATGTTTTTCGCGTTCCTTTTACTCAACGAAAAAGCATTCCAATCTAAGAAACTTCAATTCTGAATATATTTTGATTGGAAGGTATCTTGTCGAATGTTTCAGCCCTAAATGGTTACTTTGGGCGTTTTCAATCTCTTGAATATAATCATTCAATGACTGGTTCCAAGGTATCGAAATTTTTTCACAAAAACAAGAAAAATAAATTAACACATTTTGTAAGAATTTATTTTTAACTTCACGAAATACAGACATTCTAACTTTATTGAGTTCAATTTCGTTTATTTTAAAATTTGATTTTAAATTTGGAAAGCTTATTAACATTGATTCTGTAGGGACTTTATTTTGAATTTCTTCTAAATTTTGTTTGTTTTTAAAATAAAAATCTGAATTAATAACGGGTATTTCAACAATATCTATAATTTTAAAAGATTTTAACAATTGACAGGAAATAACATAAAAGAATGGATAAGATTCAAAATGAGCTTCATTTTTCTCGGTTTTATAAAAATATGTTATTGGAAAAATAAATTTTGGGTAATTACTTTTTAAGTTTTCTTGTGGACAAAGGCATTTATTTTTTTTTGATCTTAAGAAATAATTTTGTGAAAATTCGCCTTCTTTGATTTTTATCAAATTTTGATGCGTTGAAATATTAGATATTTTTTTCACTGCGGAAAAAAATGCCTCAAGCTTTAAATCATTTGACTGAATCACAAGTCACCTTTGTGTAAAAATGTAATTAAGTAAAATTGTCTGATATTAGGAGAATACAATGTCTTTTTTAAAACCTAAAGTTACAAAAACAATTTCTGTCAATTCTTTGCTAGAGAATTCTACAAAAAAGAAATTAAATATTCCATTTTCTGTTTTTGGAAGTGATACATTTTTTAGTGGAAAATTAATATTAAAGGGTGAAGCAAGAATTGCTGGAAAGATAGAAGGTTCAATCTTTTCTGAAGATGTCTTGATTATTGAAGAAACAGCTCATGTCAATGGTGAAGTTAAGGGTGTTGTTGTTGAAATTAATGGTAGTTTTGAAGGAAAAATTGAAGTGAGTGGGGTTTTAAGATTAGCATCAACAGCAAAAATAAAAGGTGATATTATAGCAATGAGACTGATTGTTGAAGAAGGTGCAAAATTAAAAGGAAATATAGTTTCTGCTGATTCTGCAAAAAATTTAGAAGATATCAATCCTTCTTTAGTCGTAGGGCATGCGTGAATGTGTTAAGATTTTGAGACCAAAGCATAAATAGGAGATTCTTTTTTGAATAATCGCACCACCATTTCTAAAGATTCTCTTAAAGAAATATATTATGAATCAAAGCAACGTGTGCGCGCTATTTTAAAAATGTTAGGGCCAATTGATCTCAAAGATCCAATGAAGCCTATTGATGTTAAAGTATTTGATAATATTTCAAATTTTATCAATAGTATTATGAGTTCTGCACAATTTGAATCCTCAAATCAATACAGTGATGCAATTAGAGAAATTTCAACATGGTTGAATTTTGCATTTCAAAGAAAGTTTATTACTGAAAACGCAGAAAAAAAACCTCATCCTTTTCTTGCAATACGAAAGGGATTAGAGATATTGCATTCATTTTTACATCGGGATTTAAGAAGAAAACAATTTAGTTCAGAAGAAAATGAACTCTATCAAAGTTTTTTATTAATGATTCAAAAATATTCTGACCCTAGAAAACAGAGAATGAATCAAGATAGTGTGAATTCTCTGATTGATGAACTTTTAAAATCAGGTTAAAACAATGTGGTATTGATTTTAACGAAATTTGTAATTTTTAGAATTTCTTAATTTTCAAATAAAATATTTATAAATAAAAAAATAAGGAAACGGTATGAAAAAAAAGAGGTATTTTAGTTTTTTTTTATGGGGATTCCTTTTTTTTAATATTTATGCTGTTCTTGGCGGTGCTTTTGTTCGTGCGACTCATTCTGGCGCGGGTTGTGGTGCTCATTGGCCATTATGTAATGGTCAGATTCTTCCGTCAATTTCTCGTGTACAAACGTTAATTGAGTTTGTGCATAGAATTTCAAGTGGAATTATTTTGATAGCCACAATTGTTACTTTAGTGATTTCTTTTTTATTTTATCCTAAAAAACACTTTATTCGAAAAAGTTCAATTTTTATACTCATTTTTGTCATTATAGAAGCTTTAGTAGGAGCTGCGCTTGTTTACTATGGCTGGGTCTATAAAAATGCATCTCCCTTCAGAGCTCTCGTTGTTTCTATTCATCTCATGAATACTTTATTATTAATTGGCTCTATTTCCCTAGCGGCATTTGCAGTATCAAAGGAAATTCAAATTTCTAATTTAAATAATTTCTCTATAGATTTTATTTATAAAAAAAATATAAAAAATCTTTTTCCTTCTTTAATAACATTGTTTATTGTATTTATTATTTGTGTAACTGGGGCTGTAACTGCTTTAGGTGATACGCTTTATCAGCCAAAATTTGTTGGCGAAAATATCATTCGCGATTTAGAAAATCATGAAAATTTTATTAAAACTATTCGGATATTTCACCCATTATTAGCTATTGGGCTTGCATTATTGTCTCTTCATTTTGTTTGGAAAATTTATGAAGAAAATAAAGACGAATTAAACAAAGATAATTTCAGTTTATTTACCATTTTAGTATTCTTACAAATTATAGTTGGTTTTTTAAATATATTTTTATTGGTGCCTGTTTGGTCTCAGTTGATTCATTTATTTATAGCATGTGTATTGTGGGTTATTGCGATTCGGATTTATTTTGAGTTGTTTTTTGAGCCGATTATTATAGAGCAACCGCAAAATAAATAATCAAAATATTTTATTAAGATTTTAAAAAACGAAAAAATTGGGGTGACTGAGGGGATTTGAACCCCCGCATGACGGAATCACAATCCGTTGTCTTAACCACTTGACTACAATCACCATCCGGTTGGACTGGTACTATTTAACAAAGTGGTTCAAAAAAATCAAGGGAAGAAATCCTTTTGTTTGTAGGTTGTTTAAGTGACTCCTATTTTTGGGCAAATTTTTTCAAGTGGGCACGAGCCGCATTTTGGGTTTCTCGCGGTACAAAGGTAACGCCCTTGAAATATAAGAAGATGATGTGTCTTATCATGAAATTTTTCTGGTATTTTTGAATAAAGTTCATGCTCTACTTCTACGCGATTGGACTGAATTGATGCTAAATTTAAGCGTTTAGAAACCCTTTCTACGTGTGTGTCTACAGCAATAATTGGCTCATTGTTTAGGATATTTAAAATTACATTTGTAGTTTTTCTGCCAACTCCTGGTAAAGCTTCCAGGTCAACTCGATTGAGTGGTACCTTACTATCAAATTTTTCCAGTAAAATTGAGGCTATTTTGACAGCATTTTTCGCTTTTGTAGGAGCAAGTCCAATACTTTTAATCAGGCTTAAAAACTGAATTTCACCAATTTTTAGCAAATCTTGAGCATTGAATTGTTGATTTTTTTCAAAGATTGGGCCAAGCGCTTTATTTACGGATTTATCTGTTGTTTGTGCGCTTAAAACAACGGCAATCAGTAACTGAAAATCATTAAAATAAATAAGTTCGCATTTTGCATTTGGCCACGTATCACTTAATATTACGAAGCATTTTTCAATATTTTTTTTATTCATTTATAATTCTCATAAGGGATTAATTTCTGTTCTTCTGTATGCCAAATGTAATGTTTTTTTTCTTTTGAATTCCAAGTTATTTGACGTTTTGCATATTGCCATGTTCTTGAATTAATTTTTTCAATTAATTCATTTTTATTTTTATCTTTATTTTTAATAAAATTTAATATTTCAATATATCCTATAGCTCTCATAGAATAAAATTCAAATAAATTTTCACCATATTTTTTATAAAGATTTTCAACTTCTTCTATCCATCCATTTTCAATCATTTGTACAACACGTTTTTGTATTCGATTTTTTAAGTCGTCCTTTGGTCTATCAGTGTAAATAATAGAACACGGAAAATTGAGCTTTTGTTCGTGTAACACTTCATTTTTACTTTCAAATTCAGACATTGGTTTCCCGGTAGATAAATAAATTTCTAAAGCGCGTTCAATTCTTATTTTATCGTTCTGATGAATCTGTTCTGATCTTTTAAGGTCAATTTTTTTAAGCCACTCGTAGCACCAAGTCCATCCATAATCTTCTGCTTTTTTTCGAATTTCATTTCGAATTTCAGGACTTCTCGATGGAACTTCATCTAAGCCATGTAGAAATGCTCTTAGATAAAGTCCACTACCACCAACACAAATAGCTATTTTATTTTGATTTAAAATT
>CANJMU010000045.1 GCA_947475135.1 Silvanigrellaceae bacterium | reverse complement strand
TGCATGAAGGCACCATTGTTTTTCCTCATGAGCCGATTTTAAGAATTAGGGGTCCTATTTTACAATGCCAGTTATTAGAAACTCCATTGCTCAATATTTTAAATTTTCATTCCTTAATTACGACGAAAGCATCACGAATTGTTGAAGTTGCAAAAGGGTCTTCTGTTTTAGAATTTGGTTTGCGTCGTGCCCAAGGAATTGATGGTGCGATCAGTGCAAGTCGTGCTGCTTTTATAGGTGGTTGTACTGCCACATCGAATACTTTGGCTGGAAAACTATTTCAAATTCCTGTGAGAGGAACGCATGGCCACAGTTGGGTCATGTCCTACGGCGAAGAATTAGAATCTTTTTTTGCTTTTGCAAAAGCCCTTCCGCACAACACCATTTTTTTGGTCGACACATTTAATTCCATAGAGGGTGTTAAAAAAGCCATCGAAGTTGGAAAATGGCTGAAAAAACAAAACCAAAAACTTTTAGGAATTCGTATTGATAGTGGTGATTTAGCCTATATCAGCCAAGAAGCTCGCGAATTATTAGACAAAGCTGGATTTCGTGACACTTTGATTATTGCCAGCAACGACCTGAATGAAGAAGTGATTGAAAGCCTGATTAAACAAGGTGCACAAATTGGGGCCTGGGGGGTAGGAACCCAATTGGTGACAGCTTTTGATGAGCCCGCATTAGGGGCTGTCTATAAATTATCGGCATTAAAAAATGAAAGCACAAACAAATTTGAGCATTGTATTAAGATTTCAGAACAATCTGTAAAAACCTCGACCCCTGGAATTTTACAGGTTCGACGCTATCAAAGTCAGGATAAATTTGTGGCCGATATGATTTTTGATGAGTTAATCCCTTTCGATGAAAAAAATCCAATGATCATTGATCCTGTGGATCAGTTTCGTTTTCGCTCCATTCCAAAGGATTGTGAACAAGAAGATTTATTAAAACCAATCTTCAAAAACGGACAATGTGTCTATCGGTCACCGACACTCCAAGAAACTCAAGCCTACTTAAGTAAACAGAGGTCTTATTTGCATGCAAGCAATAAACGGCTTTTAAATCCACATACCTATGCTGCTGGATTGGAAAAAAATTTGCATCAATTAAAAATGGATTTGATCTTCAAATACAAAACACAGAAGTTTTGTAAGAATTAGAGAAAAATTTTCGTCAGTGGAATTTATAAGGCCACAATAATCTAAAGTAATAAAAAAGGTTTTTATGAAAAAAAAAGCACTTATTTTAGTGGATATTCAAAACGATTTTGTCAAAAACGGTTCCCTCGCTGTTCTTGGTGGTGAAGAAATCATTCCTGTGGTGAATTTAATGTTAGAAAATCATCACAACGATTATTCTCTCATTCTAGAGACTCAGGATTGGCATCCTAAAAATCATATTGCCTTTGCATCACAACATAGGGGAAAAAAACCAGGAGACGTGATTTTACTTTCTGGAAAGCCGCAAATTTTATGGCCAGACCATTGCATTCAAAATTCTGTTGGTGCACAAATTGTTCCTTCTCTTTCTCAAAATAAAATTCAGAAAATTATTCAAAAAGGAATGAATCCCAGAATTGATAGTTACAGTGCATTTTTTGATAATGATCATACTTCCCAGACAGAACTTCATGAGTTCTTAAAATTGAATCAGATCAAAGAACTCCATATGGTGGGCTTGGCTTTTGATTTTTGCGTCAAATTTACCGCATTGGATGCTGTTCAGCTAGGATATGATGTTCATGTTTTCACTCAGGCATGTCGAGGTGTTTACTTAGCTGCAGGTGACCAAAAAAAAACACAAGATGAAATGATCGAGGCGGGAATCAAGTTGATATGATTTTTATTTCTATTTTATTTATTTTACTCACCCTGCTTCTTTTTCTTCGAATTTATTTCAAAATACTTCAAAAATTTAAAAATATGAAAAAGGATTCTCTTCAGTTAGCCAAAAAAATTGGAGAGCTGACGGCTCTTCATATTCAAGCCAATCACTCCCAAGCGGCCAAAGAAAATTTTTTGGCGACCATGAGTCATGAAATTCGAACACCTATCCATGGAATTATTGGAAATTCAGAATTGTTTGAATTGACAAAAATTGATGAAGATCAAAAAAAATTGTTGAATATGATTCAAACCAGCGCTTCCAATTTAATGCTTCTGGTCGATGATATTTTGGAGCTTCCCAATTTAGTCCTAGGGAAATACACAATCCAATCCAAGCCTTTTACGATGATTGAAATGATTCAAAACGTGATCGATGTCTTAACGCCAATGAGTTTGGAAAAAGGTTTAAATCTGACTTCTTTTATTGACCCTGCAATTTCGGAAAGTATTTTAGGAGATAAAAAAAAGATTGGGCAAATTTTTTTAAATCTTGCCAATAATGCTCTGAAATTCACAGCAAAAGGAGAGGTTTATTTAGGTGTTACTTTATTGGGACATTTTATTGAAAGCAAAGAAGTCGAGTTATTATTCGAAGTTCGTGATACGGGGCCAGGAATTCCTGCAGAAAAATTAAAACGCTTATTTCAAGCGTATGTGCAGACCGATGCGTCTGTTTCCCGTCTTTATGGGGGCACGGGTTTGGGGCTTGTCATTTCTCAACAACTTGCAGAAAAAATGGGTGGAAAATTATGGGTCGAAAGTGTTGTGGGACAGGGAAGTCGCTTTTTATTTCAGGCAAAATTTAAAACACAAGAAACTCAAAAAAAGATAAAAGATCTGGCCCAATCTCCAGATAAAATTTTTGAAAAATTATTTCTTCAAAACAAACATTCCATTTTGGTTGTCGAAGACAATCAAGTCAATCAAAAATTAATTTTGAATTTGCTGAAAAAATTGGGTTACAACACGGCCCTTGCTGAAAACGGGCAAATTGCCGTGGATATGACCGAAGCGAACAATTATTCATTGATTTTAATGGACCTTCAAATGCCTGTCATGGATGGTCTCAGTGCAACAAAAAATATTCTATTCAATTTTAAAAAAAATGGCCGAAAACAACCAATTATTGTGGCGTTAACTGCAAATGCCATGCAAGGGGACAAAGAAAAATGTCTTGGGGCAGGGATGGATGATTACATGGCAAAACCAATTCTACTGAAGCAATTGGATGACACCATAAAAAAGTGGTTAAGGTAACAAGATGTCTTTTTTTAATTTGAGTTTTGCTCCAATGAAAGTCAATGAACTTTTTTTTGTATCGATGCTTTCTATCAATGCATTGTTCTCTGTTATTAACTTTGGCCTGATTTATTTAGCTTCCTTTACTCCAAGAAAAAATATCAAAAATATTCAAGAAATTTGTGTCCTAATTTTTGTATTTTATGTGTGTTTGATTTTTTTGTATTTTTTTAAATATTCGCAAGCATTTAAAATTCAATTTTTTTTAACAAATCTTTTTCTTTTGTTTGTTGGATTGCGAAATTTTTTCTTTTATTTACGGAGCAATTTTCCTTTAAATCGCATGGAAAAATGGATTGTGAGTTCTATTTTTTTATGCCCGACATCTTACATTATTCAGTTATTTTATCTTTATTCTCATTCTTATTTAGTTTTTTTATGGAATGTGGTTTTTCAATTTTTATTTATTTTTTCTATATTTATTCAGTATGTAAAAGTATATCGTGAAGAATATTCAAAAATTTTATTTTTTCAAAAAAACATGAGTGTTTATCAAAAAGAAATGACAATAAAAAATGAAAAAATAATGGAACTGGTTCAAATTAAAAGCGAGTTTTTAACTCATATGAGTCATGAATTACGCACACCACTGAATGGAATATTGGGGTCAGCTGCATTGCTTTTAGGAACTCATTTGAAATCGGATCAAAAAGAATATTTGGAATCTATTCGTGGTTCTGGTTATAGTTTATTAGTTTTAATCAATGAAATTTTAGATTATTCAAAAATTGAATCGAATAAATTAGAATTGGAATTCATCTTATTCGAGATCAATCAAATTGTCGAAAATGTCATTGAATATTTAACGCCAATGTCTTCGCAACAAAACACACAAGTGTATTATATTATCGACAAAAACGTTCCAACTTATGGCATTGGTGATATGGCAAGGGTACAGCAAGTATTGACTCATGTTGCCGATAATGCCGTGAAGTTTACTAAGGACGGAATGGTTTTTATTCATGTTTATTCTAAACCTTCCCGGGATGAAAAATATTTTCAGTGTTACTTTTCTGTGAAAGATACTGGCGTAGGAATTGATAAAAAAGATAGAAATAAATTATTTCAAATATTTTCACAACTAGATGGTTCTTCGACAAGGTCCTATGGGGGAACAGGATTAGGTTTGAGCATTGCTAAAAAGCTCACAAATCTGATGGATGGCGATATCTCAGTGAAAAGTGAAATTAAAAAAGGTTCTACATTTGAGTTTTATGTTTCGTTAAAAAAAGATGAAAAAAATGGAAAAGACCTTACTTCACATGAAGAAAAAAATGAAAAAATAAATATTATTTTGATAGAAAAATTGAAGGAATCTCGTCATATGTTGAAAACAATGATAGAGAGTTGGGGATTTCATGTTTTCGCATTTGAAAGTTTAGACGATTTTTTAATATCAGAAATAAAGATTATTTATCATATTGTGCTTGCGGAGGTTTCCTTTTTTAAAACCTTTTCAGGCTCAAGTTTTGTAAATTCTGTACGAAATAAAATTAAACAAAAAGAACCTCTTTATTTTGTTTCCTTATTCAATAATAGAAGCGAACACATCAGTGAAGAAAAAATAATTCCACAAAATTTTCAAAATTCTATCACAAAACCTGTGAAGTTATCTATATTATTGGAAGCATTAAACGCTGGTCTTTTTTTTATTCAAAATCAAGAAAAAGAAGACGTGAAGGTAGAATCTATCCAAATTTCTGAAAAATATCCTTTGAATATTTTAGTCGCAGAAGACAATATTGTGAACCAAAAATTAATGACAAATGTATTGAAAAAATTTGGTTATTCTTGTTCCCTTGTTTTCAATGGAAATGAAGTGTTAGAGGCGCTGACTCGGCAAAAATTTGATCTTATTTTAATGGATGTTCAAATGCCTGAAAAAGATGGTGTGACGACAACAATAGAAATTAGGAAGATGTATCCGGACCCAAAAACCAGACCCCGTATTCTTGCAATGACGGCCCATGTGCGTGGCGAAGAGTTGACGCGGTGTACGGAAGCTGGGATGGAGGGTTTTGTGTCAAAACCCTTGGATTTGAAAGAGTTGAAGAAGACATTAGAATTTTGGGGTGAAAAGGTTGCTGAGGGTAAAAAATAAGATAGATTTTTGGGTGATTTTGATTCTGTGATGCGAAATGACGCAGAAAATCTACTTAGGAGTTACAGCCAAATCAACATCCACAGGGAGAGCAAAAATTGTTCGAGTCGATTCATCGATATGGTTATGGTAGAGGACATTTTCAGTTGAGTGCACATCTGAAATATAGATTCCAAAAAATTTCAATTCTGTCATTAATAAACCAAAAGCAGAAAAAACTATTTTCTCGTTCAATTCATGAATATTGATATTTTGAATCCATGGTGTTTTCATAATGATAAAATCTGTTATTCCTTCCATTTTTTCTTGACTGGCGCGAAGGTGTTGAAACTTGCCTGTATAAATGCTTGCATAAATAAAATTCCATTTATCCCACGGAAGGCCGTTGCGAAAAGCTTCCTGTTGATGTGTCGAAAAAAAAAATTTATAAACAAATTCATCCTTCTTATAGGCAACCCCGTGTCTCCCGCTCCCGATTTGAAAATATCCTTTCTGTTGTAAAAATTCATGAAAAGGCAACTGGATGTGCATCTTATATCGGCCTTCATATTGCATAGGCCGTGATTCGTGTGGTGGTGATAGAAATGTTGGAGATCTTGAAACCCCTGTGGGAGAGCGAAAAGAAGAAAAAGGAGACACTCTGCTGAGTCACGAGTCACTGGATGATAGAGCTGCATTCGTTGGAAGGCTATATTCGCTTGTTTTGGGTTGAAACGATCTTTTTTGTTGGCGCACATGACATGTATTGCATGTGGGGTTACGAACTAAATCTTCGAGTGCGGAATATTCTATCCCGCACTTGTCTT
>CANJMU010000044.1 GCA_947475135.1 Silvanigrellaceae bacterium | reverse complement strand
ATTGGCGGCAATAGACCGGCCCTTGGAAGTAGAAATTAAAAATTATTCCAGGGGGTGCCTTCAATACCTCGGCTATGAAATTACTTTTAAAGTCACGTTCCCTCCCAAAACAATTGACACTAGTTTTGTTGTTGGGGCTCCAAGGGAAATATTTGCAGGACCTGAATATGCAACACCAATAGAAAAAAATCTTGTGAAAATTAGTTTTTTCTGTGCCTTTACTTTGATTTTATCTCTGATGTTTATTTTTTTTCAGTCTACGCAAAAAAAACCACCAAAAGGATTGGCTGCGGTCCCACAAGAAATTTCTGTACGATTCATTGCGCCAGAAAATTTAAGACTTCTTCCTTTTATTTTTAAAGATGCTTTTCATCCAGAAAATATCACGACTTTAGCGGTCCTTTGGGTCAAAGAATTACAGAATCGCTGGGACCTTGCCGAACATGGAAAAAAATCAAAATCCCTCATACCGTTTTTAAATGAATCAAAAATTGATGCTGATATTTTTAAAATAGAAAATACTCTTTCAGAAAAAATCAGTCAAAATTATAAAAATATTTCTGATTTTAAAGACAACTCTTCGGATAGATATTTTCAATTTATTCATGATTCACCCTGGATTGGCACTCATCGGCCGCAAAACAGATATGGATCGAATCTGATGCGTGTCAAAAATAGAATTGAATTATTGAAACAAGCGGACAGAGCTATTATTGAACATCTTTCCCAAGAGCACGAATTTTTAAAAAATTATTATGAAACGATTTTTGATTCTTTTAAGGAAGGAATCGTCAATCCACCAAATACAATGCGTTTATTAGGGCGACAACCTGATGAACTTTTTAAAAAAGAATTTGACAGCTATCTTGAAGCTGAAAGACTCGCACAAATTTCTGAAAACTCGCTCTTTCGTAAAACCTTGCAGAAATTTTTTTACAATAAAGAAAATGAAGATAAAATTTCTTCCACAATTGTATGGGCCGATGAGAAATCACTTCTTTATCCGATAACCACAAATATATTTTCTAATGAGGGGTACGATACTTTATTTGAAAATGCCAAATACGCTGTGCATGAAAAAACAATTCCTCCACCACCAAAACCAAACGCTGAAATTGATAAATCCTTTTTAGATTTTTCTATTTATCACAAAAAAACAGAACTTAAAAAATGTGAAGAAAATTTGAAAAGGACTCAAGAAGAGCGAGTGTTTATTCAATGGCTTATTCATGATAATGGAAAATCTTCACACGTTAAAATTTTGAAATCGACGACTGCCAACAGTTTATTTTTACATTGCCTCATCCAACAAATTCAGTTGTGGAACTACCCTAAACCAAAAAATGGCCCTATTCTAATTTCACGAACATTTTATTTTCCCTCGTTAAAGGTAACAAATTCTTGGAAATAAATTCTAAAATACAAATTATTCCACTTGGTGGATGTGGCGAAGTCGGCATGAATATGACTTTGCTGAACGTCTATGGTCAATATTTTTTAATTGATTGCGGAACAACATTTCCAGACCAAAATCAAATTGGCGTGAAAGTCATTTACCCAAGTGTCAAATATCTGGAAGAAAATGACATTAAAATTGAAGCCTGGTTAATCACCCACGGCCACGAAGATCATATTGGTGGCATTGCACATTTTTATAAAAAATTTCCGGCACCAATTTTCACAACCGCATTCACAGCAAAATTAATTGAATACAAAATGATGGACAGTGGGATTGATAACTACCCACTCACAATTTGGAATTATTTTGAGCCCACACTTTTTTCCAATATTAAAGTAACACCATTTCCAGTCAATCATAGTATTGCCGATGCTAGTGGTTTATTAATTGAAACGTCTTTATTTCGAATCATTCACACTGGTGACTTTCGAATAGATGAACATCCACCAGAAAAAATTACTACAATTGAAAGTTTAAAAAGAGTCTGCGAAGGAAAAAACATTTCGTTATTAATGAGTGATAGCACAAATTCTTTTGCTCCAAATACCGACAGAAGTGAGCGAGATATTTTCGATGGCATGACGAAATATTTTGAAAATACAAAAGGAGCTCTGATTGTTGCGACATTTTCGAGCCATATTTGGCGCGTCAACACGGTCATCGAGCTCTGCAAAAAACACAATCGTAAAATCTTTTTCTTTGGAAAATCCTTGGAACGAAATATTTCATTTTCATTAAAATTAAATTTAACAAATATTCCAGAGGATCTTTTTCAAAATTTCGAAAATATCAATGCTTTTCCTCGCAATGAAATTTGTATTTTATGCACGGGAACGCAGGGTGAAGCTTTTTCAGGCTTGCATCGTATTGCTTACAATAATATTCCGAGTTTTAAGGCGACTTATGAAGACACAGTCATCGTTTCTGCAAGGGTTATTCCTGGAAATGAACGACCCATTGATTCTGTAGAAACTCAATTTTTAAAAATTGGAACCACATTTATTCACTCGAAATTAGACAAAGAAATTCACGCCAGCGGCCATGGTTACAGCGAAGATTTAAAAAAATGTATTTCCACTGTCAAACCAAAATATTTTATGCCCATTCACGGAAGTTATAAATTACTCAAAAGACATTTGGAATTAGCGACTGAAACTAATGTTCCCATTGAAAATTGTATTTTGGCAGAAAATGGCGACGCTGTTACTTTATCGGAAGACGGAATTGAAATTAAAGAAACCGTCTTGAACGGCCGGGATTATTCCCTTCAAGGGGGAATTTTTCCTGCGAACTCTAGACTCTATAAAGATAGAGTTGACTTAGGTCTTTGTGGTTTTGTATGTGCTCATTTCAATCTCCGAAAAAATACATTCGACCTTTTAGAAATTCCCTATGTGACATCCGTTGGTGTGAATATTGATGCCACAAGTTATCAACAATCTTTAAAAAAATTATTTGAGCGCATTTTATTTGATCAAGCCACACGAGCCAACTTTGGAGTAGAACATTTTAGAAATGAAATTCGAATTCAATTTCGACATCAATTAGAAAAAATAATAGGATACAAAACAGTTGTTCTGATTAATTTTCAATTTTTGTAATCTTGTAAAGGTATTTTATTATGATTTCATTTGATTTAGACAATGAACAAAAACAAATTTTTGAAATGGCCAAAGAGTTTTCGAACAAAGAAGTTTGGCCAAAGGCGCGCGAATGGGACGAAACCTCTCATTTTCCAGCAGAAACACTCAAAAAAGCGCATGCTTTGGGACTTGTGAATGCTTTTGTTCCAACGGAAGTTGGCGGATTGGGTGTTGGCACCCTAGGACATTGTCTGATTTCCGAAGCCCTTGCCATGGGAAGCGCTGGTTTTGCAACGGCAGCACTCGCCAATGATTTAGCAGCAGTTCCTGTCATTCTTTCGGGAAATAAAACCGCGTGGAAAGATTTTTTAGCCCCTATGGCAGAGGAATGCCACATGGCATCTTACTGCGTCACCGAACCAAATGCAGGCAGCGACGTCGCTGGAATTTTAACAACCGCAAAAAAACAAAAAGATAAATATATTATCAATGGCTCGAAAATGTGGATCACAAATGCCAACTACGCCAAATGGTTTTTCGTCTTAGCAAAAACCGATCCAGCCATGGGCCATAAAGGAATGACTGGTTTTATTGTTAGTGCTTCTTCACCTGGAATTCGAATCGGTAAAAAAGAAAGTAACATGGGACAACGTTGTAGTGACACCCGTGCCGTGACTTTCGAAAATGTCGAAGTCGACGAAAAGTACCGTCTAGGACACGAAGGAGAGGGTTTTAAGCTCGCTATGGGTGCTTTTGATAGAACACGCCCTCCGGTTGCTGCAGAATGCGTAGGGCTTTCCCAACGCGCCATGATGTGTGCCATTGATTATGCCAAACAGCGCAGCACTTTTGGAAAACTCATCTCTCAGAATCAGGGGATTAGTTTTTTAATTGCAGAAATGGCTCGGGATATTGAAGCTGGCCGTTTACTTGTTTGGAAAGCCGCTTACGAAATCGAGAATCAAAGAAAAAACACTTACTACGCATCCATTGCAAAAATGTTTGCTGCGGATGCCTGCATGAAAATCACAACAGATGCGGTCCAAGTTTTTGGTGGTTACGGTTATAATAAAGAATATCCTGTTGAGATGTTAATGCGAGACGCAAAGATTTTTCAGATTTATGAGGGCACTTCGCAGATTCAACGCATGATTGTCGGAAAACATCTGTTGGAAAGTTGATGTCAAACAAATCACGATATCTTGTTGAAATTATCCCTTGAAAAAAATCACTCTGGTTTATGCTGAAAAAATGCAGGGATCTCTGTCGCTTTTGATTTTTCTGTCAGTATTTTTAATTCATTAATAAAATCTTCAGGAGTCGAAAATGCCCGATAAACCGAGGCAAAACGCACATACGCAACAGGATCGACATGAATCAGTGCATTTAAAATAAATTCACCAATTTTTTGTGTCGTCATTTCATCTTCGTCTATCAATTGGCTATGAGATTCGACCCAATCCGCAATGTGTTCCAACTTTTTTGGGTCAATGGATCTTTTTTGGCAAGCAATCGTTAGGCTTCGAATGATTTTTTCACGAGAGAACAACTCTCTTAATCCGTTGCGTTTAAAAACGTAAACAGGTTGATCGCCAACACGTTCAAATGTTGTAAAACGAAAGCCGCATTGGATGCATTCCCGACGTCTACGAATGCAAGAATTCTCCCTGTTTTCGCGACTTTCTAAGACCTTGCTTTCACCATGTTGGCATTGTTTACATTTCATAAAACATCACATCCTATTTTTCAAACAACAGACCTTTTTCCTAACCTCAGTTTCGAGGCTAGGAAATGGGTCTAACGTAACCATAACTTCCCAAACTACCATTATACAAGGGATATTTTTGACATAAATCAGAAACAATTTGTTTGGCTTGCAACAACAATTTATCACTATTTTGAGAAACCATAAAAATCGCTTCTGCAATTTCATTCATGTCTGTTCTTTGAAGCCCGCGAGTTGTAATCGCAGCAGTTCCTATGCGAATTCCACTGGAATAAAATGGCTTTCTAGGGTCATTTGGAATCGTATTTTTATTCACAGTGATATTTGCAAGAGCTAAACGCTCTTCTAAATCTTTTCCACTTAATGCTGAATTTCTAAGATCTATCAATAATAAATGATTATCCGTACCACCAGAAATTAATTGAAAATTTTTTTGAATTAAATTTTTCGCAAGTTCTTTTGAATTAATACACACATTTTCAATGTAATTTCGAAAACTTGGTTGCAAAGCTTCTAAAAAAGAAACCGCTTTTGCACCAATCACATGCATCAAAGGGCCGCCCTGAATTCCAGGGAATACCGATTTATCTATTTTTTTTGCAAATTCTTCTTTGCAAAGAATGACTCCGCCCCTTGGGCCGCGCAATGTTTTGTGTGTTGTTGTTGTGACAAAATGCGCATAGGGAATTGGTGAAGGGTGATGACCTGTCGCAACAAGTCCAGCAATATGCGCCATATCAACCAATAAATAAGCACCAACGGCGTCGGCAATTTCTCGAAATTTTTTAAAATCAATCACACGAGAATAAGCGCTTGCCCCTGCAATGATCAATTTTGGTTTTGTTTCTTGAGCTTTTAAAAGGACTTTTTCATAATCAATCACGCCATTTTCATTCACACCATAAAATTCAGGCTTGTAATAAGTTCCCGATAAGCTCACTGGTGACCCATGTGTTAAATGCCCACCATGAGATAAATCCATTCCTAAAATCTTGTCCCCTGGGCTTAAAACCGCAAAAAAAACAGCCTGATTGGCTTGTGCGCCACTATGAGGCTGAACATTGGCATGCTCTGCGCCAAATAATTTTTTCACACGATCAATAGCAATGCGTTCGACTTCGTCATTGAATTCGCATCCGCCATAATATCTTTTTCCTGGATATCCTTCGGCATATTTATTCGACAAAACACTACTTAAAGCCGCCAGAACAGCTGGACTAGCAACATTTTCAGAAGCAATAAGCTCCAATCCTTCTCGTAACCTTATTGTTTCCTTAGAAAGAAGACTTGCAATTTCAGGATCGGATTCATTCAAATGACAGCGCTGATATTCTAGTAT
>CANJMU010000043.1 GCA_947475135.1 Silvanigrellaceae bacterium | reverse complement strand
GTTCTTGAGCCATCAGAATTTTTTTGCAAAAAAAATAAAAATAGTCGGTAACTGAGGGATCTTAAATGGACTTGAGATAAAGAGATCAGTCCATTATTTTGTAAAAATTTTTCCGCATCCATCATACTTTTGAATTTGAAAACGGTGTTTTCATTCCTTTTGAATTGTTACTTAATTGTCACCTTATCTAAGGTTATATCATTAAAAATTTATCCCGAGAACAAAATTAAAAATAGAAGATAAATTTGACAGTGGGAATAATTTTCGTTCATTGAAATGCTTTTTTGAATCGAAATAGGAGCTGGTATGATTTAGCAAGGAGATTCTTCCAACGTGAAATATTTTTATGTTTACTTATGTTTTGTTTCCTTATTGGTAACTAAGCACGCCTGTGGGGATTTTAAGGATTCGTGGCCATCCTTATTTTATGAAAAAGAAGATATTATCCCTTCGGCAAAAAAAAGTAATCAAGCTCTTTCATTGAAGAATAAAGTTTATAATTCTTATTATTTTGTTTCTGATTTTTTATCGTCTACAAAAAATGAAATTCCAAAAAATTGGGTGGATGCCCAAAAAGATCCAAGCCGTGCTTTATTTTTAGGGTTCCCGCAGGAAATACAAAGACCAGAATTGATGATACATAGTCCGGTCTATACAATTCCTGAAATAGGTTACTTTATCGGTGATGGGGAATTTACAAACAGAATGAATGCGTGTCTTTTTGATTGGAGTCAGGATGATTTTGAAAAAACATTCCATTGTTTGAATAAACTACGGGTTGATGACGAAAAAAAAACAATAGAAATTTCAAGGCAGGACCGAGAAATATTGAATGTTGTGAATGGATTTTATTTTTTAGATTTTATCAATCAGAAAATAGAAAGATTTCCTTTAACAAAATCTGAAAAAGTAAAATTAGAGAAAAATCCAAAAGAAAAAAAAGTAGAAAACGATGAAGACAATTATTTTGATGCAAAAAAAGCATACAATGCCATGCGACCTTGTTTCTCAATGGGATCTTTTCAATTGGAAGAAAGTGAAATTCTTCCCGATCGTCAAATTTCATTAGATTTGAAAACCTATCAAACGGTCTTAGAAAATCCAATTTTTTTTAAAAAAAGAAGTCTTTATAAAGATTCAAAAATTAAAACACAAATCCAAGGAAAAAATTTAGATCCCAAAAAATGGTTAGAACAAGTTCTTCCTTTAGTTCTTATGAATACAATGTCAATTCACAATAGTTTTATTGTTTGGGATCGTGCTTACCGAGCCTCGGAAAGATTATTAAAATATATTGATCTTGTTACTTTAGAGACAAAAAATAATTCCTCTCCAATTCTGAGTGAACCCAATACATCAAAAGTCAACAATGAAATTTTTCTTGCGCCTCAGAATAAAAACGATATTAAAAAATTCCTTTATTTAACACGTGCAAATATTTTTATATTAACCAAAGATCCGGAAAGTGCATTACTTTATATTACAAAAGGTGTGGATTTACCTGGACATGATGAAATGAATAGTCTTTTGTTTCAGCAAATTGCAAATGTTTATTTTGATATGGGTGTGTTACGTTTAGCTCGAAGAACTTATTCGTGGAGTGAAATTTTATCGCAGGATTATGCAAAAAAAGTGCCTTCTGTTTTATTTTTTGGTGCGGAAAGTGCCTTTTGGAATGGGGATTATGCAATTGCTGAAAAAGCATTTGAACGTTTTCTCTATTTTTCCGGTGATTCTAAATATTCACCTTATGCTTATTTACGATTGGGTCAAATTAAAGAAATTCAAAAAAACGATAAAGATTCTGTCAGTCTTTATGAAAAAATAACACGATTATTTCCATCAAATGCGGCATCAAAAGAAGCTCAGGTCAAATTATTTTGTCGGTCCAATTTATCATTGACGGAAAAAACACGAAGTGTTGAATACAATAAAGTGTTAGAAAAATTGAAAGATTCTTCCTTCAATTTACAAAAACAAGCACATGCCTGTTTATTGCAAGCAGATTTACAGAACTTAAAGAGTCATTCCAAAGATAAAACAAAATTAAATGTGCTTGAAAAATCAAATCTTCAAATAGAAAAAATAAAAAAATATCAGGAAGTATTTCCAAATACTGAATTTATATCTTTATTTACACAACGTATAGAGGAATTAAAATTAGCAGAAGGTGCTTTTTTGTCGCAGGCTCGTCAATGCGAAAAACTAATGAATTATTATGAAAAAAATTATCAAAAATTGAATTATTTGTCTGTGAATAATAATCATTATGTTGCAAATTTAAAATGGGACCAAGAAGATAATAAACGTATTTTGCGTTGTGGTTTTTTAAAAGAAGATGAAAAAATAATCCATTTAGTCCATCAATATTTTGATGAACATGAAAATAAAAATAAAGAAACCGCTTATTTTAATCTTATGAAAGAAAATAACGCTCAAAATATTTTGGATGTTTTTTATTTGGTTCATGTGGGTATTAAAAATTGGAAATCAAATTTACAGACTGTTCACGTTGCTAAATATGATCTGATCGATAATAAAGATTTTTGGGAATATGTTTTGCTTCGAAAATTTTTGAAATCTTATTATGAAAGCGATCAACAAACAAAAAAATTAGCCTCCCAAGCGCTTTTTCAATATGTCATGGATACTCCAGTTCAATTTTTTCAGGTGAATATTTATTGCAATTGGTTATTAGAAGATTTTGATAAGTTAACAGAAAATGAAAAAAATTACTTAATCACTTCCATTGAAACAAATAGATGGCTTTATGAGCTTAGCCAAAAAGAGAAAACATGCTCGGAAACTTTAGCTCGATCGATTTTTCATTTTGCATTCAAACAAGCAAATAAAAAGAACGATATTCATTTGGTCATTCCATATTTGCGATATAAAAATACGAGTTTTAATGATGAAGAATGGTTGAGTATTGCCCAAACACGAGAGAATATTTTAGGTAAAGATCATCCATTTATTTTAGAAATATATACAAAACTTGCTCAAAATTCGAAAGATAAAACGATACAGAATATTGCGAAGGCGCACATTCAAAATAGTTTGGAATCCAATCCAGATCGAGTGCTTTGGAGATAAAAATTATGTTAAACTACACGAAGCAGTTTTCATTTTATGAAATTCACGATTTGTTACTTTATGGAGAATTTAAATGATGGTAAGTCATGAAACAAAACTTGAGTGGATCGATGATAATCATGTCAATATTATAGGCCCCATCACAGAAACTTCCGATTTTCATTCCCTAGAATACCCTAAAAAAAATATTTCTGAGATTTTTATTAATTTTAAAAATATGACTCGAATGAATAGTAATGGTGTCAAAAAATGGCTTCAGTCATTGGAAAAATTCCCTTACAATAAAATTCATTACACAAATTGTTCGACAGCCCTTGTAGAACAGATGTCTATTGTTTCTGAATTTTTAAAACCAAAAATAATTGTGGATTCTTTTGAAGCCCGCTATGTCTGTCAAAATTGCAATGAAGTTCATTTAGTTGATTTTGTCATAGGAAAAGATATTCAACCAGGACAAGAAGAATATCTTGATGAGCCAGAAAAAAAATGTCCAAAATGTGGTGAACTTATGGAGTTTGATCACAATCCAGATAGTTATTTTTATTTTTTAACAAAACTAATTCCATAGATTCTTGCTGAATTTTTTCAACAATTTTTTTTTCAATTTCATCCATAGATTCTTTGACAATAAGTCGAGTTCCATTCATAAATGTAATCAAAGTGTCTGGTTCAATTTCAATCCATTGAATATTATTTTCATTAATATAAACTTTTTGTCCATGAATTTTTGTTAAAGAAATCATATTTTATTTCGGCCTCATTTTATAATTTGTAACTTTATTTTTTAAATAATATGGCGTATTGTTTTTTGCAATCTTGTGAACTTAGAGGATCCTCCTGTGTTCTCTCAATTATATAAAAATGACAAAAAAAAACATCTAGGGAAATTTTAAATATGAAAATTGTTACTATTTTGGCGATTTTATTTTTTTGTGAAAGCGTTTCTGCGTCAGAATTTTCAGAGCAAAATAGGAGTGAAGGGAAGACACCAGCTTTGACACCATGGATTCATGCAGAAACAAAACCCTTAAGTCAACAAGGTTTACAGCCATCAACATCACCCAAAGAAGCAGAATTATTTTGTAGTTTTGATAACTGTTTGTTTGGTTTTTCTCGCGGGATTTCTGTTGGTTCAAATATTTTTGGAATGATAACTTCATCATTCTTAGACACGGTGAATTCGGATTACAAACCTGAAACTAATTTAACGCTGTGGGATGCCTTTGGAACTTTTCAAATGTTGGATAATGTGGGAAATAAAATCAATGCAAATGCTTCGCTTGGAGCAAGGTCTGTTCAGTTTCAGGGGCTAGCTCAACAGTATGATACTTCAGGTCTGACTGCAAAAATAAATTACAGCCAAGTCGTTAATTCACTTTACGAACAGTCTTTATTTTTTGAACTTTTTATTCCATTTGGGAAGAAGTCCATCAGTCATCAAAATAATTTTATTTCATCATCAGCAGATATGAATTATGATATTAATATGGTTCAAAGAATAAACGTTAAGTATCCAACTGTTTACTTACGTCTTCCTGGTACAATTGAGCTCGCAAATTTTTCTTCTTCACAAACAAAAATGGAAATGCCGATTCGTATTTATGGAAAAATCCAACCGTTTTACATTTTAGATGTCAATGAATTTGAAAGTTCCAGTGAATATTTGAAAATCAGTGAATCTATTTTTGGTTCAGAATTTGCCGGTACGGTTTCCTACGAATCCAATGATCCTCGCGGAGAAAATCGTCGCTTTTCATTTTTTGGAGAGTTAGGTCTTAAAATTCAATATGCGTCAATCCAATATGATCGTTCTTCCAATGTTACAATGAGTGTTGATAAAGAACCTCTTTTTGAATTGAGCGCAAATTTAGGTGGAAGTTATCAATTTTAATAAGACCCTGCTTGCTCGTATTTCCACTGTATGACAGAATCAAAAAAATCATTTTGAAATAGAATAGGACTTCTCTTTAGGGAAAGGGTTTAAGTTATGAATAAAGTGAGCCTCTCGATCCATGAAAACTTTAAAAATAAAACAATATTAGTGATTGGTGGGAATGGATTTATAGGGAAGGTGTGGAGTTCCTTTATTTTAGAAAAAATAGATGCCGTCCAAAAAATTATTATTTTAGCCCGCCCCAAAGGAAAGCTGAGCGCAAAAGAAAGAATTCAAAAAAGTTATGAAGAGTCTCCGGTTTTTGAAAATATTCGTAAAAAATATACACCAAAATTGGATGATTTTAAAAAATTAGAAGTGATTTCCGGGGATTCTACAAAAAAAGATTTAGGCCTGGATGAAAAAACAAAAGAAAAAATTTTCAATGAAGTGGATCTCATTTTAAATTTTGCAGCCGATCTTCGTTTTATCGCTCCTTTAGATGAAATGTTGTTGTCAAATACTCAAAGTGTTTTGAATATTACCCAATTTTTGAATCTGAAAGAATCTCGGAAAATCAAACTGGTTCATATTTCGACCTGTTACGTTGCGGGAAGCAAAGACGGAGAAGTTCAGGAAAAAATTCAAGTGAACAGAGCTCCTAATGGAGTTCATTTTCAAGTTATGGAAGAGCTGAATTCAGCTGTTCAAGAAGCTGAAGCGGCAAGGGCTCGTCAGGCAAATAACAGTGAACTGAGAAATATAGGAATGGAAAGGGCGAGTCGTTTAGGCTGGCCAAATACATATACCTACAGCAAGGGAATGGCAGAGATGATCATTGCCTGCCAATTGCCTGTGGAGCGTTACACGGTTGTCCGGCCAAGCATTGTGGAATCTTCTTTGTCTTTCCCCTTTCCTGGTTGGAACGAAGATTTTAATGGCACAGCACCAATTATTAATTTATTAAGTTCACGTTACCGTTACCTTGTTGCAAAACCAGAAAATAAAATTGATGTCATTCCTGTAGATCTTGTGGTCAAATCCATTTCTATTGCGTGCGCAAGTCTGCTAGGTGGAGTGCATTTCGAAGTTTATCATTGTTCGACGTCAGATTTAAATCCAATTACTGTGCGAGACGCCTGTGATATGTCCACGGAGTACTTTGACAAAGTTGAAAAAAAACCATTTAAAATAAAGATGATTCCCAATTTTAGTGCTCAATTTGTCGATCCCGAGCATATTTTTAGTGTCAAAGGGG
>CANJMU010000042.1 GCA_947475135.1 Silvanigrellaceae bacterium | reverse complement strand
TTTATTCGTACGTGTCGTCAAATAAAGATGTTTAAAATTTTTGGTTGTGGAGACTTCAATTGTTCCTGGCTTGTTTGTTGCAAGAGCGGGGCCTCTATTTTCGTCATTGTATTTATGAAAAAAAATTTCCCGATCATAAATTGGTTTTGAGGATTTTGAAGTTTTTAAAGTTGGTGGAAATTTAAAAATAAAAGGGGTCATGCGATCGAGTGGTGGTAAGTGGGCAATAATATTTTGATTTGGAATTTGTGTTTGATCTTCAAAAAGATCTGTTTTTTCTTGGATCGGAGTGTTGAAAATATCGTCAAGATTTGTAGGCTGAACAACGATTTCTTCAATTTGTTTTTGAACAGGTTTTGGTTTGATTGTTGGTTTACTAATAATTTGAAGCAAAAAAAAGCCAATACCAAACAGGAGTGCAGCAGAGGATCCGCCTGCGAGAATCATTTTAATTTTTGTTTTTTTGGGGTCTGGTTTTAAAGGTGGGCTTGGATTTTTTTGAAGATTATTAGCCGGAATTTTTCTCATTTGCATGATCGTTTCTCCAAAGAGAATTTCATAGAAAGTTACAGCTTTATTTTCTTATTTTTTTGAATGCAGGGTGTAGGAAATATTTTCTTTTAGGCTTTTAATAATGACGGGTAGGTTTGGATAAAAATTAATTGTCGCGATCGATCATGGTGTTTACGGAATTATAGCTATTGCTGTTTATTCTATTTGGAGACGCAGCTGTGGTTGGGGGAGGTGTTTTGCTGTTCCCTTCACCCAATTGATTATATTTTAAGTAGTTTGTTGTTCCTGTGGGGGTTGAGGTTGTAACATTGATTAAATCTCCGTAGCATGTCACCACTCCATTCACGTCCAAGGCGCAGAAATGACGGACTCCGGCAGTGACGCTAAGGGCAGGGATCTTCAGAGTGAGTGGATCGTAGGCGTTTGATTTTTGGGGTGTTGAATTGATAGGGTTTACTTTTTGATATCCGAGGGAGCTTGCAAGGGCTCCTGCTCCAGAAGGAGTTGCTCCAGAAGGAGTGAATGTTAGAACATTTAAAGCAAAATCTGGGGTTGTGACGTAACCAAAAGCAGCGTGGGTGAAAGCAATTGAATTCGTCTTCATTTTACTCGGATAATCACTGTTGAACTGTGTATTTCCAGCTGTACCTTTGCAGATAGCATTATCGTTATTACGAGCAACACAGAGCCCCTTATTTCTGCCAAAAGAGTCTAATAAGTCATTAGCATTAGAAAATATTTTGGAAAAGGTCGCGTAGGATGTGTACATATAGTACCAGTTGGATTGTGAGTTGATAGTCAAAAAATCAGATCTAAAGATGCTATCGTTTGGTGGTGTTGATGTTGAACTTATATTAATCGGACTGGGTGTAAATGGATATCCTTGTATTGCCATGACATTATTCATAGGTGTTGGTGCTACGCCAAATACGGCATCGCTGACTTCGAAAGCGGCTTTTCTCCACGCTAAGGAAGATCCTACTGCTAAATCAGTCAGTCCTTTGAATGTTTTAATAGATGTGTCAGTGATCGTGCCACTTTGAATAAGGTCCAAATTGTAAAAAGTACCCTGACATGAAACTTTATCTGCCGCATTCGTAGAACTTGGTGCGGGGCTTGTCGAAGACACAACACATGTGCCATCCCGACCCGCATAAACCCCAACGACAGAGGCTCCAGTCACGCTGATTTGTGTTGGTGGAAATAAAAAGTTGTCAGGTTTCGGAGTGAATGCTCCTGCTGTGTAGCCGCAGTCACTCGAGGTATTTTTATCACCTATTTTTGTTCCACTAATCTGACAAAAACGATTGTCCCCCCAGCACATAGCAGTTCCGTCAACACGTAAGGTGCAGGTGTGTGCATCGCCAGCAGTCACATCTATATTGGGTAACCAGAGTTTTTTTGCGCCAACTAGGTAGTCGATATATCTCTTTGTGCCACTTGTATCAGACGTTGGAGATCCTGTTGTGTTATTCAGAAAAAATGTATGGGCTAATGTATTGCGCGGTATGCTGAGTATTGATTTTGTACGGGACGCTGTAGAAATAAAACCTGTTTTTAAATAGGCTCCACAAAGTTCTTGTTCAATATCAGGGTTGTTTTTGCAGGAATTAAAATTCACACTGAGTGGGGTTGTCGTGTAGTTAGAGTAACCGTTGTTGTTGTTGTCAGCCTGGTTCAAAATGACATAAGGTGTCGAAAATCTTCCTTCTATAAAATAAATATTATTCGATAATAAAAAAGTATTTCCATTTGCAAGAGCGCTGTTCGGATTCTTTGGAGGTGTCACTTGGTTTGTGCTTTGAAAAAAATCGCTTAAATCTCCAAAGCAAACCATGGCGTTTTTATTGTCAAAATTGGAAATATTTTCTTTGAGTTTATTGTTGACCGCTAACATGTAACCATCAAATTTGGTACAGTTATCGTTGCGGATAGGAGAGAAACAATTCGTGTTAAGAGTGTCATTATACATAAACATTGGGTTATTTGCATGCTGAACGCATGTGTAGGTTTGTCCTGTAAAAATGCGATATTGATCGTTAGAAATATTGTTTGATGTATTTTGAAAAAAGAGACTTTTGCCTTGATCTGAAGGCAAATTGACTGCTGTTGGTTTAGAAAAAATTGAATGCAGAGCCACGTTATGTTTATTGTTCGAAGATTTTGATCCAGGAGCCATTTTGATGGGGTCATAAATTTTTAAAGAATCCGTCGTAGAAACACCGCGTTTTGTGACAAGATTTGTGGCATTTGCAGCGGTAAATGAAGAAAGTAAGGGATGATAATTGTAATTGGGGTTATTTATTGCAACACCATCCAGGGAAGAAAGTATTTGAAAAGTTTGGACATTGGTCCGGCTGCTACTATTTACGTAAGGTGCAAAATTATAACCAAAACATTTGATACCATCATTGCTATTTACTCTTTCCACAAAACAAGTGTGATATCCCCCTGCTCCAATGCTTAAAATTTTTGAACTCGGATATTGTGAGACATAAGACGTGTACAAATTATTTGACAAATAATTCTTTTTATATCCCCATCCTAATTGTCCTAAATTATGTTGTGGGTTTGCATCTGTCATCATGCATTGAATGGTATCTTTTGAACCATTGGACCCGTCATTTGTCACTGCGCAAATATGATAATTTCCAATGGCTAAATATTGACTGAGTTCGGGATAATGGGTGTAAATGCAGTAAGTGGCGTTATTATTTTTATTTCCTAAAAAGCAATCGACTTCATCATTAAAATTTTTATTTTTCTGATCTTGTAAATAAGACAGTTGAGTGGATACATCGTTTCCTATCTTCTTAACGTTCAATGTTGGGGTTGGTCTGTCGGTACTTGTTTGTGTGATAAAGGAGTCTGTTTTTACTGTTAATGTTGAATTATCGTCATTATTCCATAGTAAAAGCGAGGCCATTGTGCCATCAATTTGAAAACAATCTACGTTTGAGTTGGTAGCAAGTGCGCAAATTTTACCTAAACCTCCAAAAATAGAAACGTATTTATGGCTATTGGCCTGGAGTTTATTGGAATTGACACCAAGCGTGACGGGGTTGGGTGAAGTCTGTTTAAGTAGGGATGATGTGGTGATACGGAAGCAATACAAACTTCCTCCAATAGTTCTCGTTGAAATATATTCTCCCCGGTTCGGTGAAACTTCCTTTAGGTTTGGGGGAGATGAACCTCCAAAAAGATTGGATATGGCAGCATCATTCTGAAGAAGGCAAACAAACTTCGGAGCGGTAGAAATATCCTTTGGAGTCGCAGGGGTTCCTTCAAAATAGGTCAGATCGAATATTTTTTCGTTTGTCAGTTTTAAACCGCTCAAATCTACAGGAGTTGGAGTTCCTCCACCCTTACTTTCAAGAAGCTGAAATTTTTTGTAACTATTGTCAGCTTTTGCTGTGGTTGAGATTCCCCAATTTATTAACGTCGATCCTGTTGAAATAGGGACAATTTTTTTAAGGCTTCCGAGCGTCACATCTCCGGAGTTGATTGTGTTGTCGCCGGAATTTTTTGCTGTTGGAGAACAAGAAAATAAAATAAAAAAAAACAGAACAGAAGCAGCTGGACAAGCAATAAATTTCTTTAAAAAATCCATAATAAAACCCTTTTTTGGAACAGAATTTATTTTTAACAGAATAAAAATACTCACCACTTTTTCGGTGAAAAAAATTTAAAATAAATGGAGGGGCAAAAAATTTTGACGGTAGGAAATTATGATGAGGCTGCTCTGAAAAATTAAGATAATAAAAGTTGCTCTATTTTACTTTTTTCTTTGAATTGAATTCCATGCTTTTCAAACTTGTGGGACATGGCATCATAAGAGCTTAAAACAGAGTCCAAAGTCGACCTGTAGCCATGGGAGATGAGGTCGATATTCAAAGTGTATTTCATGGGGTTACCAGACATGGTTTCCATGGCTTGGTTTGTGGGTCTAAAAATCACAAAATCCACATCTGGTGTGTGGTCCATAGCACGGCTAATGTAAGACTTTGACCGTGTTTCAATGATGCTTTTCACAGCTTGCAATAACGTAAAATAACCTCCGCGGCGCAAACTTTCCCCAGGTTTATTCGTCACAAACGAAGTCATAGGGTCAATGTAGACCACCAGCCCTGCTCCTTTTTGAATGGCGGTTTGAAAATCTGAATTGCTGGTCAGTTGACCATCTGTAAACCAATGACCATTGATTTTTTCTGGTAAATAAAATGGTGGAAGTGCAGTACTGGCACGGATAGCTTGACTTATTTTAACATCACTCCAAGGGTCGTCACCCAAAACAACATTTTCCCCAGAATCCTGATCTGTGACGTTAATGTAAAGTTCTTTTTGAAGTGAGGACATATTATCTGGAACACCAAAAATTTGAATTTGACGTTCTAAAAATTTTTTTAATTTTTCACCGCGAAAAAAACCTACGGGAATTGTTCTTTGCAGTCGTGAAATCAGCAAACTGAGATCCATTGTGGGAAGGGCTTTAAAAATAGATAGAAATCGTGTTGTGACTTCTCCAAAAGCAGGATCGAAAATCGTATTTAAATGAATGGTTTCGAGTTTTGTGCTTTTTCGTTCGAGTTGTTTTTTTAAATCATCAATTGGTGAACCGCATGCTAAAGCACTCGATAAAATGGCACCCGAAGAAACTCCGCAATAAATATCGAAATCATTACAGGATTTATCTTTAAAACAATCGTTTAGGGCTTGAAGAACTCCAATAGAATAAATGTAACCTTCAACACCACCGCCAGAAATACACAAACTTGTTTTGTGATGATGCTCGCGGAAATTAAATAATTCTTTGCAAGCCATGCAAATAAAATTAAATAATTTATTTGGAGGCAAAATAACTGCGCGTACATTGGCTAAGCTAAGCTGAAATTCCCGGTTCGAAGAGGCTGCATCGGGATTGATAATCACGATGATTCTTTTTGTCGTGTATAAAAAATCTTTGTTGGAAAAACGTTCCAGCCCCCATTTGAACTGCTCAAAGGTAAATTTTGTGTCTCCAATTTTTTCATCTACAATGACCAGATCTGCGTCAAAGGAAGCAAGATCTTTTGCAGATTCCAACTCGTCAGAGTGGAAACGAATATGAATATTGGGGAATTCTTTTTGGGAAGGGTTTTGCTGAAAACACGCTTGTGAGCTGATTTTTAATGAATTTGAAGAGTTTTCTAAGATCCGTGCGCCTTCGCGAAGCAACTCATTTTTAATGTTTTCAATTTGTGGAATTGTAGAAACATAAAGAATTCGAAATTCTTTCCAATGAGTTGTTTTTTCACTCATAGTGAAAACTTAATAAAGCAAAAATTGTTCATACAAACACTCCAAAGGGCCGTTGAATATTTTATTTTTTTGCGTCGGTCGAAGGCCCAAATTTTTAAGGGCCTCTTTATTGGAAGATAAAATCCATGTGTTCCAATTTTTATATTTTTGTTTCCAGAGATCACCAATACTTTTATATAAGGTAACAACTTCAGAAGTTTCATGGAGTCTTTCTCCGTAGGGCGGATTGATGATCATAATACCATGAGATGCGATGGGTTTCGAAAGCAAAGCGTCACAGCTTTGAATTTGAATTAAAAAGTCTGTTTCAGATGCCAGAAGTTGGGGTTTTGTTTTTATGACAATATCGTCTTGAATATCGCTTCCATAAATAAAATGTTCACCAAAAATTTCGATGTGATTACTTTTGCAATATTCCAAAACGGCTTCT
>CANJMU010000041.1 GCA_947475135.1 Silvanigrellaceae bacterium | reverse complement strand
CAGAATTGCTCGTCATTACGATTTTATTGCTAATTTTTATTGGAAAAAAGATAAATGCTCTGCAGTGATTTCTAGATATGAAGAAATACTCGATAGATATTCAAAATATGATGATCTTAAAAAAAAGGCTGTGGAGCATATTTCTAAATGTTATGAGAAATTAGCAAACGACTTAGAAAATAAAAAAATTGAGAAAGATTTTTCTTTTTATACAAAAAATAATTCAGCAGAAGAATTGCATAAAAAATCTAAAGATATTCTTTTATTTCTTAATTAGGAAACAGACGTGAAACCAGAAATTCTTTTCATCAATGTAGGAACGCCTAACGACTCTTCAGAAAAAAGTGTTGGAAAATATTTAATAGAATTTTTATTAGATAAAAGAGTTATTCCTCTTCCTTGGATATTTCGACAAATATTGGTTCGTTTCCTTATTGTTCCCTTTCGCAAAAAAAAAAGCGCTTCTTTGTATTCTAAAATTTGGATGAAAGAAGGCGGTTCTCCGTTGCAATTTTATTCAAAAAAATTTGTAGAAAAAATGCAAAGTGAATGGAAAGGGGAAGCGAATGTTTCCTATGCAATGTGTTATCAAAGCCCTGCTTTAAAAAATGAACTTCAAAAAATAATGCAAAAGCAACCGAAGTGTTTAGTTGTTGTTCCCTTGTTTCCGCACTATGCGTCTGTAACAACGGGTGGTGCTTTAGAAATTGTTCAAAGATATTTTATTCATTCACTTTATGTTCCAAACCTTTATTTTTTACATACGTTTTATCGAGAAAATTTTTATATTCAAGCTTTATCAGATGGACTTCAAAAGCGCCTCAAGGAAATTTCCTTTGATGTATTGTTGTTTAGTTATCATGGATTGCCTGAAAAACAGATGAAAGAGACATCGGAAAATCGTTGTTCCTGCATTGGAAACTCATGTGAAAAAGAGATTGAGGGATGTTACCGTAGTCAATGCTTTGCAACTTCAAGACTTTTAGCTGAGAGATTAAATTTGAAGGAATCTGAATATTGCACATCATTTCAGTCTCGCCTTGGCAGATCCCAATGGATAATGCCATATACAGAAAATATTATTCTTGAATTAAGAAGCAAAAATGTTACAAATATAGCTGTCACAAGCCCTTCTTTTGTGATGGATTGTCTAGAAACCTTGGAAGAAATTAATATTGGCCTTCGAAAAAAATGGGAAAATGCTGGTGGTCAAAATTTTTATTTTATCCCTTGTTTGAATGACAATGATGACTTTGTGAAAGGCATGAAGGATTTTATTGCCGATAAAATAAAGTAACACAAACAATAAGAGTGTAAAAAGAGATCTTTCTTATGACTAAAGAAACAAGTTTTATTCCATGTTGGACCTTAACGCCACAGGGCGATCAACCACAGGCCATTGAAAAACTTGTTAGTCATTTACAGGAAGGACTTTCAGAGCAAGTTTTGCTTGGTGTGACTGGTTCTGGAAAAACATTTACCATTGCAAACGTCATTGCAAAAACAAATCGCCCTGCATTGATTATGGCCCCCAATAAAACCTTAGCGGCACAATTATTTCAGGAATTTAAATCACTCTTCCCTAAAAATCATGTGGAATATTTTATTAGTTATTACGATTATTATCAGCCAGAGGCCTATATTCCTAGTTCCGATACATTCATTGCAAAAGCTTCTACGATTAATGAAGATATCGATAAAATGCGGCACCGTTCTACGCGTTCTTTGATTGAACATCGAGACACAATTATTGTCAGCAGTGTCAGCTGTATTTATGGGCTTGGAGAGCCTGATGAATACTTAAGATCTCGTATTTTGATTGAAGAGTCTCAGAAGCTAGGTCGGGATGAATTTTTATCGGAACTTTTGAAAATCAATTATTTTAGAAATGATGTTTCCTTAGAGCGTGGTAAATTTCGTGTGCGAGGCGATACTGTGGATGTCTTGCCGGCCTATGAAAAAGAAAAGGCCATTCGCGTGGTTTTTTCAGGAAAAAAAATTGAAAAAATTACGATCATTGATGCCCTTCGTGGAACAAAAATTGAAAATCTTTCCAGTGTTTCTCTGTTTCCTGCTTCCCATTATGTTTTAAATCGCGATCATATCGACTCTATTTGTGAAAATATACGAGGTGATCTTGCGGTAGAATTAAAAAAATTTCGTGACGCTGGAAAAATAATTGAAGCGCATCGCTTAGAACAACGTACACTTTATGATTTAGAAATGATTCGTGAATTGGGCTATTGCCAGGGAATTGAAAATTATTCCCGTTACCTTGATGGTCGTCAAAAAGGAGAGCCTCCATCCACATTAATGGATTATTTTCCAAAGGATTATTTATTAATTATCGATGAAAGCCATGTCACGGTTTCACAAATTGGTGGAATGTACCGTGGCGATCGCATGCGTAAGGAAACACTCGTCAATTATGGTTTCCGATTAAGTAGCGCCTTAGATAATCGGCCTCTGAATTTTGATGAATTTAAAGGACGTATGGGGCAAACAATTTATGTGAGTGCAACTCCTGGTCAATATGAACTAGAGCGCTCTGGCGCTGCCATTGTCGAGCAAATTATTCGTCCTACAGGACTTGTAGATCCTCTGATTTTTGTGAAGCCTGCAAAAAATCAAATTGATGATTTATTCGAAGAAATTAAAGTAACTGTAAGTAAACGTTCACGGGGCTTGGTCACAACGCTCACAAAAAAGATGGCGGAAGAATTAACACAATATCTTATGGATAAGGGTATTTTATGTCGTTATCTGCATAGCGATATCGATAGTTTGGAACGTGTCGAAATTTTGCGTGACTTACGAAAAGGCGTTTTTGATGTGCTGATTGGTATCAATCTTTTGCGCGAAGGACTTGATTTACCAGAAGTTGAATTGGTTGCAATTTTAGATGCGGACAAGGAAGGTTTTTTAAGAAGTCGCACAAGTTTAATTCAAACGGTAGGGCGTGCTGCGCGAAATATTCAAGGTCGTGTGATTTTCTATGCGGATCGCGTGACAAAAAGCATGAGCGAATGCCTGGACGAAACAGATAGAAGACGAGACAAACAAATTCAATTTAATAAAGATAATAACATTACACCACTCCAAATTTTAAAAAATATCCCCGAAGATATGCGCAAATTGTATCACTTGGATTACGGTGATGAGTTTTATGAGGAAATGGAAGAAAGTGCTTTAACAGACGATGAAAAAAAAGCGCTGAAAGATGACAATAAATTTGAAAAATATATTGAAAAATTAACAAAAAAAATGAAAGAAAATGCGGCTCAAATGGAATTTGAAAAAGCCGGAGAGTTTCGTGACAGAATTGCTTATTTAAAAAATTTTTTTTTAAAATCCCAGACGAAGGAAACAATTTAATTTATGAGAAATTTAAAACTTGTTTTGTCTTGGGATGGCAGCAATTTTAAGGGGTTTCAAATTCAGCCCCATGTCTTAACAGCGCAGGAAGTGATTCAAAAATCTTGGAAAATTTTAACTCATGAAGATGTGACTTTAATTGGATGTTCTCGGTTGGATGCAGAAGTTCATGCCTATCGTTACGTTTTAAATTTTAAAACAGCGACAAAATTGGATAGAATGAAGATAATAAAAAGTTTAAATGGAATTTTTTATCATGAATTTAAAGCTGCAATATCTTTATTATCCGCAGACTTTGTCGAAGATGATTTTCATTCTCGTTTTCATGCTAAAGGAAAACACTACCGTTACCTTATTTGGCAGGGTGTGTCTGAACATGCTTTATTGACCCGTCGTTGTTTTCATGTGAAATGTAAAAATGAAATTCAGAATTTACCGTCAATTATGGCTGAGTATGTTGGTTTTCATCATTTTGGTGCCTTTCGTGCCAGTGATTGTTTTTCTCAAAAATTAGAAAAAACAATTTATGAAATCGATGTTTGGGATCATCCGCATTTTTCTGAAATGAAAATGATTGATATTTGGGGCGATGGATTTTTAAAACACATGATTCGAAATATGGTTGGTACGGCAATCGACATTGCGACAAAAAAACTCTCGTCAGATACAATTCAAAAGGCTTTTGAGCATCACAACAGAACACTGACAGGGGTTTGTGCCCCAGGATGCGGATTGACGCTGATGAATGTTTATTATGATGAGAAAGTGGCAAAGAATGAGGCTGAGAGAAAGATGCGGGAGTTTGTGCCGTGTTAGAGATTTTTTGAGGTTTGTGAAAGATGATGTTCAATGAAAATTATTTACAAGAAAAGTTTAATTGGAATAACAGAATATTCTTACTCCTATTACTGCTGTTTTTTATCTTAAGAATTTTTTGGTGTGCGAATTTTCCTATGGGTAATGATGAAGTTTATTACTGGGATTGGTCGCGAGATCTCCGGTTAAGTTATGTTGATGCTCCGCCCTTTGTTGCGTGGCTTTGTTACGCCGGGACATTGTTTTTTAAAAATTCACTTGGAGCCAGATTTTTTGTTCCTATTGTTCACGTTTTATCAACTATTTTTATGATTAAATCTGTTTTTATTTTTTCAAAAATAAAAGATATTTCTATAAAGAATATTCATATTTTGTATTTACTACTTTTAACAGAGTGTTCTCCTGTCTTTAATATTGAAGGGTTTATGTTACTTCCAGATGCATCTCTGCTTTTAGGAATTTCAGGGGCTCTTTATTTTTTATTGAAATTTATTTACAATACAAAATACAAAATACAAAATACAAAATACAAAATACAAAATACAAAATACAGATTTAATCTTTGGCATGGATTTTTGTTAGGTTTGTTTTTAGGTATTGCTGCACTTTCTAAATATCATGCTTTTCCTATTGCATTAGGATTTTTTATTGCAGCAATTTTTATTCGTAAAGCAAAGACTTTGACTCAAGATTTTTTATTTTGGGTCACATCAATATTGACAGCTATCGTGATATCAAGTCCAGTTTTTATTTGGAATATACAAAACAATTTTGCCTCATTTTTATTTCAGAGCCAGCATGGATTTTCAGGAATGTCTATTAATCTTAAAACATTTATTGTTTATTTAATTGGTTCGTCATTCTACTTGTTCCCTTGGTTTTATATTCCATTACTTTTTTTTGGATTTAGAAATATTTTCAATAAGAAATCTGTAAGTGATTTTAGTGTTATTTGTACCCTTCCATTTTTTTTCCTTTTTATCTTGATTTCATTTCCATCCTTTGGAAAACAAGTCCTTCCGCATTGGGTAATGCCTGGATTTTTTTTACTTATTCCAGCATTTGTTTTGCAGTGGAAACCATTGGAAGGTAAAAAAAAATTTCTATGGAAAAAAGTTTTTATTTTATCTGTTACTTTATCAATTGTTCTTCCGACTCTGTTTTCTTTAAAGTTTTTTAATCAGTTTGTCATGAATTCTTTTATTTATTTTTCAGGAAATGCGGACCCTCTTGCACCAGTTTTGCAATGGCCTCTTTTACAAGAAGAATTTGAAAAACAAAAAAATATTCACTTAGATTCAAAGCCCTATGTATCTGAAATTTCGCAAAAAAATTGTGCAATACATTCGTATGAAATTGCATCACTCCGGTGGTATTGGACAGCACGAATGGCATTCCATTTTAAAGATCATCCTAGGATTTTTAATTTTAATTTAAGTCAATCTTCTTTTTATACTTGGAGAGATCCACTTTATAAACTAGCTGGTTGTCATTTTATTATTTTAGGAAGCCAGGGTCAATTTCATGAGGAAGAAATTCAACAAATTATGAATATTGAAAAAATAGAATATTTTTCATTAAAACCTTTTGATGGAAATAAAATAATATATGTTAAAGGAGCTATGAAAGATGAGGCTCAATTACGGAAATTTTATTTTAAATTAAAGAACAATGTGAATTATTAAAAAATGCGATTTAAATTTTGTGCGAGTTGAGGTTTTAAAGTAACATCTCGGTTGAATTTTACCAAAAATAAAAACACGAAATGTTAACTTTAAAAAATGGGTAGTCCTAAACTACTGGTATTACCCTTAATCGATTTCAATTAAAAATGGAAAATTTGGATTTAAAGCAGGTAAGGCAAGAGGTCTAATGTTAATTTTCTAGGATATGGAAAAACTTATTTGACGAGGTGTTAGCTAGCGCCGGAAATTGTTGACTACATGTGGCCATTTGCAAGGACTAAAGATATCCAATCTTTTCTGATAAGCGGAAGTCTGGATATCTAGAAGTCCGAGTATGCTATGAAAAATATTATCGTGCGAATAATTATTTTCTTTTTCTTTAGTCAGACATATCGTATCAAGGT
>CANJMU010000040.1 GCA_947475135.1 Silvanigrellaceae bacterium | reverse complement strand
GAAACTTAATTTATGCGAATAGTGACGAATTAAATCATCCGATATTTACAAATTTGAATGATGTTGTTGTTTACTTAGAAGATTTTTTAAGGTAACACCCATTTAACCAGCATTCCGCTTTACATCGCCCCTGGCAAAAATACTCGCCACAAAATGCAAGGCATCTGTAGAACAAATGTCGCAATAACCATAATTTTTGATCAATCGGTTTTTGACAACATCAATTTTCCCTTGGGTGTCTTTATCGACAACATTGCTCACTAAGCTTGTTAACTTAATGGTATCTTTTTGATCTTCAAATAATTTTAATTCTAAGGCCTTGTGCAAACGCTCATTAATTTTGTAATCAAATGTTTTTCCTTCTAGTGCAAGAGCGCCAATATAATTCATAATTTCTCGACGAAAATCATCTTTTCTGTTTTCTGGGACGTCAATTTTTTCTTCAATGCCTCGCATTAATCTTTCATCAGGTTCTTCACTCACTCCTGTGTATTTATTACGAACCCTTTCCTTTTGTGTGTAGGCTTTGACGTTATCAATATAATTTCCACATAATTTTGAAATGGCTTCTTCATCAGCGCTGATAGCTCTTTGTACTTCATTTTTTAATATATCTTCGTATTCTTGTTTGATAATTGCCAATAGTTCGCGATATCTTTTCTTTGTTTCTTCGTCTTTAATTAAAGAATGATTTTTTAATCCACCCTCTAATTCATTCAAAACAATAAAAGGATTAATGCATCCATTCCCTTTATTTTCTACCAAGGCATTTGAAATCTTATCTTGAATATAACGAGGAGATATTCCGTCTAGGCCTTCACGAATGGCTTCTTTTCTAAGTTCTTTAATATTGTCTTCTGTGTATCCTGAAAGCGTTTTTCCATCATAAAGTTTTAATTTTTGCATGACTGTTAAGTTAGCTTTTTTTGGTTCTTCCAGGCGCGTTAAAATGCCCCACATCGCTGCAGTTTCAATTGTGTGTGGTGCCACATGGATATGTGGAATTGTTTCAGGATTAAAATCTTTTTTATAAATTTTCACTTCTTCTTTTAATTTTGTAATGTAGGGAATATCAATTTTAACTGTTCTGTCACGTAATGCTTCCATAAATTCATTGTTTTGAAGTTTTCTATATTCTGGTTCATTGGTATGACCAATAATCACTTCATCAATATCGGTTTGAGCAAATTTTTTTGGTTTAATTTTATGCTCTTGGGAAGCACCTAATAAATCATATAAAAAGGCCACATCTAATTTTAACATTTCAACAAATTCAATCATACCGCGGTTAGCGATATTAAATTCCCCGTCAAAATTAAATGCTCGTGGATCCGAATCACTTCCATATTCTGCAATTTTTCGATAGTTTAAATCTCCTGTTAATTCTGTCGAGTCCTGATTTTTTTCGTCTTTAGGTTGAAATGTTCCAATTCCTATGCGATCTTTTTCGCTTAATAAAATTCTTTTAATGCGAATATGATTTGTTGCTAATTTTTCAAAATCACCCGCATAGGTTTTCATCAATTCATTATAAAGAAATCTGCAGGCTGGGCATAAATGTCCATCGATAAAAATTCTATCCTCAAAAGATTTTCCTTTATTTAATAAAGTAACGGACTTGTTTCTTGCATTTTCTGGTATTAATTTTAAAGGTTCTTCATGGATGGGACATGGCATGGTATCTTCCATATTTAATTTGTCATGCAAATTAATCCAATCAAAGGAATACAAAACGCCATCCGGTTCTGTGGAGTACCATTCCACACCTTTTTTAAGTAAACGGGTAAGTGTTGATTTTGCGCTTCCTACAGGGCCATGAAGTAACAATACTCTTTTTTCGGTTCCGTAACGTAACGACGCGGCTTTAAAAAAATTCACCAGTTTTGAAAGGTGAACATCAAGCCCAAAAACAGCATCTTTCCCATGATTTAGCGGGTCATCAAAAAATTTATAATGAATTAATTTTTTTTTGTGTTCTGTGAATTCATAAAATCCAAATTTAATGATTAGGTCATAAATTCTTTGGAAAGCTGTTCGGCAAATCTTTGGGTCCTTTTCTGCCATAGCTAAATATTCAGAAAAAGTACCGGTCCAATAAAGTTCATTAAAATGAGTAGGGTTATAGACTTCTTTAACGAGTTCAAAAATTCGTTCCGATGTCATACTATTCTCCTGTTTACTTACTGTGTAGTAACAGGGTAGCCGATTTTATTTTCTACTGCAAATTAGGAATTTTTTACTTAGTTTTTTTAGATGCAAACGCATGCAACCCTAAACAGTTGCCTTCGCAATCTTGAAATTGCGCAATGGATCCGTACTCTCCAATTGTTGTTTTAGGTACCAGTAAAGTACCGCCATTATGTAATATATTTGTTATAGTTGTATCCATGTCTTTGGTTGTTAAGTAAACAAGGGTTCCTGTTGTGGATGGAACGTACTTTGCCCCTTTCACCAAAGCTCCAGAGCAACCTGGCATTTTGTCATTATTTGGGAAACGCGCCATTTCCAGTGTTTCACCCATCTCTATTTTTTCTTGAATGAGCTGAACATCAAAAGCTTTTGAATAAAAATCAATGGCCCGATCTAAATTTCTGACTGGAATTTCTATCCAATGAATCCTATTTGGATTTTTGTTTGTTTTTGTAACTTTAGATTTTTTCTTTGTTTTTTTTGCGGCCGTCTTTTTTACTGTTACCTTTTTTTTAGCCTTAACTTTTGAACGTGTTTTTTTTGTAGCTGTGGAAGGTTTTTTTTTCGTACTTTTTTTTGTTGCCATGGGGTCTCCTAAAATAATTTAAAATATGAGACCTCTTTTGCGTCAACTCTCGCTTGCGTCGCCTCGAAACTGAGGTTAGGAAAGAGGCCTATTAAATTTCTTGCATAAGCTTACTTTGTTACTTTAAATAAAATAATTTCGAATGAAAATAGATTAATTTTTGACGCTGTAATTTTAAAATTAATAATTGAATGTTTATTTAGTCGATGTTTTTTAAACGACCAAATTGTGAAAAATAAAGTGATAGAATACTCACGATAGACACTGGAATAAAATCAAGAAATTCAGGGACCAGTTGGTATCCACCTCCATAATTTCCGATTGCAGAAACAAGGCACATGCCAATCATATAAAAAATAAACCAGGATGATTTTTTAAAATAAAATTTGAACTCGGATTTTTTGTAGGAGAATGCAAAAATAACGTAACTTAAAAAACACAAAAATAATAATTTCCAAATAATATCAAATCCGCACCAATATAAAAGCAAGTTGCACATAATGAAGGACAAGTAAGAAAAAAATTTCACAAATTTGAGCCGAAAAGGACGATTCATTGTTGGTTTTTGAATTCTGAGAGAGAGAACACAAATCCCTCCAACTCCATAAACGAAAATTAAGGCTGAAGACAAAAATGCGACCATTTTTTGCCATCCCGGGAATGGAAAAAATGCAATTAATCCCAAAATAAAATTTAAAAATAATGCGATATATGGCGAATTGTTTTTATTTAATTTTAGTAAAAATTGTGGCATGAAATGGTTTTGAGCCATTCCGTATAAGACCCTGGAATTTCCTGCTGTGTACATTAAAGCAGAACTTAATGGTGCAATGACAGCATTAAAAAAAACAAGATGGGCAACAAGACCAATTCCTAGCATCAAACTTAAACCAACAATTGGTCCCGATTCACCAATGAAAGAAAGATGCGAATACCCATTCACCAGCATTTTTGGCGGAAGAGCTAACATAAAGGAAAGTTGAAGTAGCGAATAAATAACGAAACAAGAACAAATGGCGCCTAAAATTGCTAAAGGAACAGTCTTTTGAGGATTTTTGATTTCCCCAGAAAGAACAAGTCCATTTTGAAATCCAGTAAATGTAAATGCAATTCCCCCGATGGAAAGCGCTTGAAAGACGCCGTGCCAAAAACCAAAAGACGATAAATTGGCATTTTTTAAATTAATATTATTGAAAGATTGTATATGTAATAAAAAAATAACTATAATTATAATTAATACAGAAGTTTTTATATAAGTCACAAATTTATTAATTTCAGTAATGAAGCGAATTCCAAATTGATTAATAAATGTCAATATTGCCATAAATGCTAAAGCTAAAATAAAACCATTTTCTGTTAAGTGAACTGAATTTCCAGATTTTATTGTTAAGTTAGGATAATAAACGCTGGAGTATTGTATAATGGCCAACACTTCGATTGGGGTCATGACAACGTAACAAAGCCAAGTAATCCAATAATAAATAAAACCAATCAGTGGACCATGAGTGTATTTTGGGTAATTTGCTAATCCCCCAGATATGGGATAAAGCGTGCCAAGTTCACACAAAGGTAACGCAATAATAATCATAAATATAGCAGAAATTATCCACGAAAGAATGGCTCCATACCCTGCAATTTGCGCGGCATAAAGTGGACTAAATAACCATCCGCTTCCAATTGTTGTGCTGATAGCAACAATCATAATAGATAATGGTGTAATTTCTCGTTTTAAATTTGTAGACTTTGACAAAAGAAAACTCCTTCTCATCAATCAATATTGACATAATGCGCAAGAATGGCATGATTATTATTTAAAATCAATTTTGTAATTTTTTGAAATTGTCTTTATGTTTCTTCTGTTTTTAAAAAAGCGGAAGCGAAATTTGTATAAGTCCCATCTTGAATAGAAAGTCGAATTTTATTCATCAATTGTTCGTAAAACCAAGTATTGTGGTAGGAAATAAGCTTCCAAACCGTGGGTTCTTCGCATTTTATTAATTGGTGTAAATAGGCTTTTGAAAATCTTTTGCAAACGTAACAATCGCAGGAATCATCAATATTGGATTTGTCTTGAGAAAAAGCAGTGCGTTTTAATTTTATTTTTCCATAAAAAGTATACGCAATTCCTTGGCGAGCATGGTTTGTAGGTATAATGCAATCAAACATATCAATTCCAGAAAGAATAGATCGCACTAAATCATAAGGAGTTCCTACGCCCATAAGGTAACGTGGTTTGTTGTAAGGTAACAGGTCTGCAACGAATTTTGTAAAATAATCCCGCTGCTCACTCGTTTCTCCGACAGCAAGACCGCCAATCGCATATCCATCAAAAGGAAGTCCGGTAATAAATTCAGCGCTTTCTTTTCTTAAATTTTCAAAAACGGCGCCTTGGACAATTCCAAATAAACCATTTTGGGATTTCTTTGCATCAAGGCAGCGTTTCGCCCAACGGTGCGTTCTTTCCATGGCTTCAGCGCACACATCATATTCGCTCGTAGAAGGAACGCAAACATCAAGGACCATCATAATATCTGAGCCAATAATTTCTTGAAATTCGATGTTAGATTCTGGCGTTAATTTTTTATAACTTTTATCAATGTAACTTTTAAAAGTTACGCCTTTTTCGCTGATTGTTCTTTGATGAGGCAGCGAAAATATTTGAAAGCCACCGCTGTCTGTCAATATTGGTTTTTGCCACGAAATAAAATTATGATATCCGCCCATATTTTTTAAAATTTCAGGGCCAGGTCTCAGGTAAAGATGGTAGGTATTTCCCAAAATGATTGGAACATTGATGGCATCTAAATCGGCGTGATCTAAAGAACGCACGGTTCCAAATGTGCCGACAGACATAAAAACTGGGGTGTTTATTTTTCCATGTTTTGTATTTAAAACACCCACGCGTGCAGAGGAATGCGGGTCTTGAAAGAGAACATCAAAGGAAATATGACTTTGGTTTTCCATAGAAATTAATTTTGAGCAACAACCCAAATATTAAACTGAGTACTCACTTCAGAATGTAACTTAACAGAGCCTTTGTAAACGCCAACTCTTTTGATGTCATCAATAATTGTAATCGATTTTCTATCAATTTCATGGCCAGCAGCTGAAAAAGCTGTTGCTAAATCTTGTGTTGTGACAGTTCCGAAAATTTTATCTTCTTCGCCCACAGGTTTTGAAATTGTTAAAGAAAGAGCGCTGATTGAAACTGCAAGTTCTTTCGCGGCATCCAAATCTTTTTGTTTTTTAACATCCGTCAAACGCTTTTGATGCGCTAATAATCTTTGATTCTTTTCATTTGCTAAGATAGCCAGGCCGCGTGGTATTAAAAAATTTCTAGCATAACCAGCTTTTACTTTGACAAGATCTCCAACAGTACCTAAATTAGAGACAGATGATTGAAGCAATACTAAAGAAGTCGACATAATATGGGTTTCCTTATACTAAAAAATTAGGAAAGTTTCTTTCCACGCCAATGATATACGTAATCTAGTATCCCAATGGAACCAAAAAATATCACGCTTATCAAAACAAAAAAAGAAATTTCCATTGTATT
>CANJMU010000039.1 GCA_947475135.1 Silvanigrellaceae bacterium | reverse complement strand
TGTATAATTCCTTCCACATGATCCTGAACAAATAACCAATCACGGATATTTTTTCCATTTCCGTAAATTGGAATTGGTTTATTTTCAAAACAGCAGCGAATAATTGTGGGGATTAATTTTTCTGGATGTTGTCTTGGCCCATAATTGTTCGAGCAATTTGAAATTGTGAGTGGCAAACCATAAGTGTGATGGTAAGCTCTTGCAAAATGATCGCTGCTGGCTTTGCTTGCAGAATAAGGGGAATTTGGTGCAAAAGGTGTCACTTCTGTAAAGGAAGGATCGTTGTCATTTAAAGAACCGTAAACTTCATCTGTTGAAATATGGTGAAACTTAAAATTCTTTTTTGGATTTTTTTGATAATAAAGATGACATTCATGCAATAAGCGTGCGGTACCTAAGACATTGGTTTCAACAAAAGCCAATGGATTTTCAATAGATCTGTCGACGTGACTTTCTGCTGCGAAGTTAATGATGGTGTCTATTTGATATTCGTTCAATAATTCACGAACTAAGACAGAATCTCCAATATCACCTTTGATAAAGATATGGTTTGAAGAATTTTGAATTTTTTTTAAATTTTCTAGATTTCCTGCGTAGGTTAATTTGTCAAGGCTGACAATTTTTTCAGCTAAATTATTTTCAATCACATGAATGACAAAATTGCTTCCAATAAAACCGGCGCTACCTGTGACTAAAATATTTTTCATATTAAAAACTCTCTTCCAACTTCACATAAATAATTTTTATAATCGCAGTTTGGGTAAGAACCGATCAATTTATCAAACTGTGCCATTGTTATCCAAGAGTTTCTTAATGAAATTTCTTCCAAGCACGCAATTTTTTGTCCTTGACGAGCTTCAATAATTTGCACGAATTGACTTGCTTGAAGCAATGAATCCGGTGTTCCTGTGTCGAGCCAAGCCATTCCTCGTCTTAAATGATGCACAGAAAGTTCTTCATTCATCATATAAACACGGATTAAATCTGTAATTTCTAATTCTTGTCGTTGAGATGGTTTGAGGCTTTTTGAATATTCACAGACATGGCGGTCAAAAAAATACATTCCTGTGACTGCATTGTTACCAACAAAAGATTTCGGTTTTTCAATGATTTCGTATTTGTCATCCTTTTTATAAATGACACCATACCTTTCAGGATCTTGGACGTGCATGGTAAAAATGGAAGCCCCATGCTGTTTCTGATTTTCTTTTTCAAGTGCGGTGCTTAAATCATTTCCATAAAATAAATTGTCACCTAAAATTAAAAATGCGCCTTTTCCTTCTAAAAATTCTTCACCAAGAAGAAAGGCCTCGGGAAGTCCTCGTGGTTCTTGTTGAACTTTGTATTGAATCTTCATTCCAAGCTGAGACCCATTTCCAAGTAAATTTTCAAAAAAATGGAGATGATCTTGAGATGAAATAATTAAAACTTCTTTTATTTTTGCATGCATAGCAACAGCAAGGCTGTAATAAATCATTGGTTTGTCGTAGATTGGAATGATTTGTTTACTTAAGGACGCTGTGCAAGGATACAATCGTGTTCCTTTACCGCCCGATAAAATAATTGCTTTGCGATCCACCATTTGAATAAACCTTTCGAAAGTTTTTATTCTTTTCTTGAAAGATGTAAGATGTTATCATAAGTTTTATTAAAATTGAATCTTTTAGTCTATTCGTTTTCTTGTTACGGAGACTCTGGAAAAAATGGCAAGTCGATCAAGTGATGGTCTTTTCGATCCAAAAATTGATATTGTTTTTAAAAGTATTTTCGGAAAAGAAAAAGATCTTTTTTGTAGTTTTACAAATAGCGTTATTCAGCCTACAAAAGAAAAAGAAATAGTAGATATTGAATTTATAAATACGGAAATTCCTAAAGAAAATTTAGAGGAAAAGTTATCACGTCTTGATGTTTTGGCGAAATTAAAAGATGGGAGCATGATTAATATTGAAGTTCAAATTAAGAATGCCGATCCATTTTTTGAAAGAGTTCTTTATTATTGGTCTAAAATATTTATCTCTCAATTAAAATCAGGTGATTATTACGATAAGCTTAAAAAAGTAATCTGCATCAATATTGTAGACTTTATTATGTTTGAGGATAATCAGGATTTTCATAATGAATTTGAAATTGTTAACAAAAAAACGAAAAAAAAAGCGAGCGACGTTCTTGAAATTCATTTTCTTGAAACTAAAAAATTTAAAGATTCACATAAAACAATGCTTGATAAATGGATGATGTTTTTAAAAGATCCTATGGTTGCTTCTCGATTAGAAAAAAAAGATAGTCTGATTGCAAAAGCAAGAGATTGTTTAGTTGTTTTGAGTCATAACGAACATGCAAAAAGTCTTTATGAGGCTAGACTTGATCGTATTCGTCTTGATTATGGTTCATTGAAATTGGCAAAAAAACAAGGGGTTTTGGAAGTTGCTTTAAAGATGAAATCACTTGGGATATCACGGGAAACTATTGCAAATGCAACTGGACTTTCGATTGAGGAAATTAAAAAAATTTAAACTAGTGATGCGGATTCAACAACTGCCGTATTGCCTCGGTCGTCTTTTTCGGATCATTTTTAGCTAAATACATGATCTGTTCTTTTGGTGTCAGTTTTTCAAAAGGAATGTCTTCTTGTAGTTGCACGCGTTTCGAATTTACTGCAGATTTTTCAAATTCATATTCAACAATCCCAAGATTTTCGCGGCTTCGTTTTTCAGGATCAAAAGTAAGCCAACGAAAGTATGGTCGCACAACACTGAAATAAAGAAAGACGAGAACAGAAATACCACCGAGAGTGAAAACAATTGTTTGCAATAAATTGTTTTGTCTATGCGACTTCATGTCTTTTTGTTCAATTTCGTATTCGTCCGGTTCAAAATGTGCGTTTTCAACCGTAATGGAATCGCGATTGTCCTGAAAACCGATGGCATTTTTGACTAATTTGGTAATCATAGCCATTTCTTCTTTGCTGCGCGGAATAAATTCAGTTCCATCTATTTTTCCATCTACAAGGACAGATGCATTTATTTTAGTAATTGTTCCGACAGGCTCTATAATTTTACTGATTGTTTTTTTGACTTCAAAATTTAAATTTTCCGTACTTGATTTCGTGCTGTTACTTAATCCCGGTGACGATTGCTGATCTTCGCGTTCTCCGGGAAGATTGCTTTTTGCGCCAGGAACGCCGGTTGGGTTCAATCCGCTCCCTTGCGAGGACTGTTCGTTACGTTGTGATGCAATGACAGCGGTGCGTTCAGGGTCGACGTCAGAGATGGTGTGTTCCACTTTTTTAAAGTCTATATTAGCTTCCACTTTTGTAACGACTTTGTCTTGGCCAACAACACGAACAAGAATATCTTTTATTTTATCTTCCAAATCTTTTTCAACTTTTTTTTGATAGTCTTTTTGAGTAGTTGTTACTTTATCTAATCCGCCAGATTCTTCATCTTCAACCTGTGTCAACATGGTTCCATTTTGATCGATGATTGTGACATTTTTAGGGTCCATTCCTTCCACAGCGTGTGCAACGAGATGCACAATTCCTTGCACTTGTTTGGAATTTAATGATTTTCCCATTTTGAGTTTCAAATAAATACTTGCCGTTGGCTGTTTTTTATCATTAGCAAAAAGAGCATTATCGGGAATGACAATGTGAACCCTACTGTTTGCAACGATTTCTAATTTGTTAATTGTTCGGGATAATTCACCTTGCAGGGCTCTTAATTTATTAATTTTTTGATCAAAATCGCTCATTCCAAAAGAGTGATCATCAAACTTTTCCCATCCCCCACCAATCCCTGTGCTTGGAAGTCCTTCTTGGGCAAGCATCATTTTCATATCTAATAATTTATTTTCAGGAAATAAAATGGTGTCATTTTCTAATTGAAAATCTTCAATATTATTTTTTTTGAGTTCCGTTAAAATAGATGTTTTGTCTTCTGCGGATAAATTTGTATAGGCAACTTCATATTTTATTGTTGGTTTCCATAATGCAAATAAGGTAATTGCAAAAAAAATAACGAGAAAAATAGATCCAATTGCAATTTTTCTTCCTGTGCTTAAACCAGAATAAAATGCTTTGAAATGTGTTGAAAATTGAATCCAATATTGACGGAATTTTTCCACCATAATTTACACCTAAAGTCACATAATTATATTTGCATACGCATAACATCTTGGTACGCTTCAATCATTTTGTTTCTTAATTGAACCATCATAGAAAAACCTAACTCAGCTTTTGTGACAGCAAGCATGGTTTCATGAATATTGCTTGATTTTCCGGAGGCTAAATCCATGGAGGCTTTTTCAGCAACTTTTGATGAAGTGTTAATTTCCTGAATTCCTTTTTCTAATAAATTCAAAAATTCAGTTTTATTTCCACTTTTTGGAGATTCGCCACCACCGCTTTGTGCTAATTTTGCAGTGTTTTCAAGCTGTTGTTTTAAAGCTTCAAAATCAATACCCTGGGATTTTGAAACGGAATTGATTGTCATTCTAGAAACCTCTTTGACAGTGAATCAAAAATAAATGAATTGAATTTTTGATTTATTTTCCTATACCTATCGCTGTTGTCGCCATTGATTTTGTCGCTTGAATGGCTTGAGTGTTACTCTCAAAACTACGGTTGCTTGTAATCATATTCACCATTTCTTCCATGACAGAAATATTTGGCATCGCAACGTAGCCCTTCGCATCGGCATCGGGGTGATTGGGGTTGTAGACCATTTTCGGTGCTTTTTGATCTTCAACAATGCCGTCAACGTTGACTTCTTTTAATGCGGGGTCAAATGCTGTGCGCATCAAAGAATCAAATTCAATTCCAGAATTTCGTGCTGAAAATAAAACGTCTTTTCTTTTGTAAGGTCCGCCTTCTTCTGTGCGTGTTGTGTTGGCATTGGCTAAATTCGAGGAAATGACATTCATTCGAATTCGTTCTGCAGTTAGCGCAGAAGAGCTTATTTTTAAACCATCTAAAAAACCCATTATCCACGTCCTCCATTAATTCCATAACGCAACATTCCAAGTTTTCTGTTTAAAACTTCAATTGTGGCCTTATAAAGAAGTTGATTGGCTGCCATTTCTGTCATTTCTCCATCGACATCTACAGTATTTCCGTCATTCCCAATGCTTTCTGTCGGTTTGACATGAAGATCGGGTTTTAAAACGCCATCGGCCCCTAGACCAGCAATTTTGGTGTGTCTAGGATCGGATGTTTTCATACTGAGTTGTTCAGGATCTCCAACAGCAGCTTGCAATTGTTTTTCGAAATCAAAACCGAGTGCGCGGTAACCAGGTGTCATTGAATTTGAGATATTTGATAAGTTCACAGAGTGTTTTTGCAATCTTAAATTTAAGCTTTCTTCTAATACAGCATCTGTTTTATTAAATATTTGGTTACCGATCACTGAAGAACTCATATGTTTTTTCCTTCAACTTCATAACCGCAATCTACAAGTTCATTTAATTTATAACGTAACGCACGCAAAGAAATGCCAAGTGTTTTTGCTGTATGAGTGCGATTTCCGCTCATGCGTCTTAATGTTTGAAGAATGAGTCTTTGTTCCAATTCCTTCAGTGTGACTTGTGGCAAAGGTTCTCCCATAGCAACTTCAGTTCTGCTGTTTGTTTTAATAAGGTGAAGATCTTCTACTCCTACATAGTCTTTTTTTGCTAATAAAACAGACCGTTGAATAATATTTTTAAGTTCACGAATATTTCCTGGCCATGTGTAAGTCCGCAGCGCTTGTTTTGCTGTTGGGGATAATTGAACATTTTTGGAAAATTGATTATTAAATTCCCGAATAAATAAATCAGAATAATAATCGATATCAATTTGTCGCATGCGAAGCGGTGGGATATCTAATTGAATAACGTGCAATTTAAAGAAAAGTTCATTGCGAAAACGCCCCGAAGAAACCTCGTCGTGCATATTTTTATTGGTGCACGCAATAATTCTTGCATCAGCAGCAGTTCCCTTTTTAATCAGGTTTTTATTGACATCTTGTTCTTTTAAGATTTTGAAGAGTTTCATTTGCATATTTTGATCAAGTGCGGTGACTTCATCAAACATCAGGGAACAGGTTTCAAACACTTTTGTTTGTGGTTGTCCAAATTCGGTGTGATTTTTTTGTGTGCTAAAAATTTCCATTTCAAAAAAATTTGGTGGAAGACTTTCACAATTGGCAACAATAAAACGACCCCGGTCTTTTCCACTGGCAATGTGAACTGCTTTGGAAAATGTTTCTTTACCAGTTCCGCTTTCTCCTGTGATTAATATAGGAACTTTTGTTGCAGCGACTGTACGAATGACTTCTAATAATTTAAAAACTTTTTCGTCTCGTGTGGGGTAATGACGAAGAATTTCTTCTTGTGAAATTCGTTGAAAATTATCGTTTTGTGGTGCAGTCTTTGCATAAGGAAACGCATTTTGTGAAAATGCAAACTGAGAAAAATTTTCATTTTCTAGTTCTAAAAGATCGATGGG
>CANJMU010000038.1 GCA_947475135.1 Silvanigrellaceae bacterium | reverse complement strand
TGCTGCTGACCTTCGAGGCAGAGGAATTGCGATTGAATCCTCAAGATTGACAAGCCTGACGAATTGAACACTTGATGTTCTTTCCCTTTCTAGCGGCAACTGGCTTCTGTGATTTGCTGTCTCACGATTGATTTGTGACGAAGATGAAGAACCGTTAGAATCTGTTTCAGCTTCCGATCCAAATTCCTCTGCTGTGATATTTGAAGCGTCTAATAAAACAAAAGACTCTTTTGCAAAAATTTTTGAAACTCCGGTTATTGTCATTGCCGCAGCAGCACTTCCCCAGCTTGCATAATGAAGCGCCAAGCTTGTTTCATCTTTTGTAAAGTGGGAGGCAATTCCCGTTCCTATTGCAGAAAGGGCAAAAAAAGCGGTTGCTTTACTAGAATAAGTTCCCAAAAGAGGGCCCGCACCAAAAACTTTAACGGCCTGCGCGCCTCCCAAAAGCCCTAACCCTAAACCAGCAATCCCGGCAAAAGATGCGGTTGTTTGGAGAATTGCATTCAGACTTCCTGTGGTGAAACTGCCTGCTAAGTTAAATTCCGTGGAAATAAGCCCTAGTGTTCCGGAAGAAAGAAGCAAGTATCCAAGTTTCGAATTTTTGGCCATCATGGCAAAACTCGATCGAAGCAGCATGACTGAAGCAACAGTATTAAACAAAGTATCAGCCCATTCTATGGCAGTGCGTTTATGAAGAATTTCAGAAATTTGTTCGTCAAGACTGGTGTGGCCCGAAGGATCTTGAAACAAAATAGGATTGGCATCTGCGTAGCCGTAGGCATTCATGACCCTTTGAAAAGTATTGTAACGATCTTTTTTGATGAACATTTTTAAAGCCGGATTGTAGGCACGATATCCACCCTTAAATTGCAAATGCGTTTCTTCATCGGTTTCCTGACCACCAAAATCGGGAACATTTTTGGTGATATCATATTTTTTTTCAAAAGATTCTTTCTCAAAGGAATGATTTTTATCCAAAGAAATGAGACTCGTTTTTTCTCCGTAAGGAGTGAATTGAAAAAGGTTATTGAAATTTTTAAGATCGTTATTATAGCTCCCGACAACATTTCCTTTGACGTCCATAAAACTATATTGAATAAATGAATTTTTTCCCGAAATCATTTTGTCCAAATGATTTGTCCAGTGGACCGTAGAATTTCCTTGGGACTGTTGAATAAGTTGATGGTGTCCAGAATAAAAATATTGAGTGGGCTCAATATTTGTTTCCTTATCCGCAGAAGGACTTTCTAAAGTTGCTAAAGTTCCGGTTGGATAATAGGAATAATTTCTAGAATTTTGTAAATTTTCCCTAGAATCAAACGAAATCATTTCATTCAAAGCATTATAATGGATTTGATTTCCAAAATTATCTTGAGTCATATTTCCATTATTATCATACAAAATTGTTTTTTGATTTTCATTCCAGGGTAAATAAGAATGGAAAATATTTTTAAGTTCCGTCGATGAATTATTGGCATCATCGTATTCATAAATTGCGTTATCAAAAGCTTCTTTTAAGGTCACATAGTGATTATTTTTTGTTACCTTAACAAAAGTTTGAACACTGGCAACAGATTTATCTAAATTGTAGGCGTAGTGTTCCTTTGCGATAATCATTCCATCTTTTGTTCGTGGAAAAAGAAAAATATCACTGGGATTATTTGTATTTGAAACTTCATATTCGACAAGATAATTATTCGAGTTGTATTTGTAACGAGTTTGCAAATGATGCTCATCATTTGCGGCGAAATTCAAATAATTCATTTCAGAGAAAATCATATTTTTTGAGCTATTGTATTTGTAATTGTATTCTAAATTTATTTTGTTAAAATCATTTTTATAATTAATTTTCGAAATATTTTCAAAATTGTCATATTCATAACTTGTCACAAAATGGTTGGAAGATGTTGTGCGACTCAATCTTCCAAAAAGATCGTATTCATAAGAATAAGATATTTCTTCAAAATTTGGATGAGTGACATGGTATTCTTTCAGGCGTCCAAATTCATCATAAAACGATTGTTCCTCATTTCCAAAATTATCAGAAAGCCGAGAAACAAGTTTTGTTCTTGGGACATAGGAATAATTAATTTCATATTTCTTTTGAGCATTCTTGAAATATTCTAATTTTTGAACGAGATCGGTATTTTTAAAATAAGTGTATTTGAGTGTGTAGTTGAGATTTGAAATTTCAGTGAGTTTATGGTCGCTTGGTGAGTATTGATACGAAATATGATTTTCTAATTTTTGATCGTTGCGAAATATTTTAGTCTCTTGCAATGTTCCTAAATTGTCATCGTAAGAATACTGAAATTCGTTTCCATTGAGATCATTGTCAGACAAAAGTTTTTGAAAAGAATTTAAAATATGAGAAGTCGATTTTAAACCTTCATCTATTGTATTTAAAGGCTTATTGTAAACATTATAACTTTGGACCCCTAGTAACTCAGAAGCCCAGGTCATAGGAAATGAAAAAATGAGAGAAATGCTGAGGACTTCGCGAATAAAAATTCGTTCCAAAGATTTCAAGGGACTCCTTTTTTACAAAGTAGAGTTACAATAGGACCTCAATTTCGTGCTATGAGTTAACAAGTAATTAAACACAACATCAGCGTAAGCTTCTTTGGTAAAACCATTTCCAGTCAGATCTTTCACAAACATATTATAAACAAGAGGATTGCTAGAAGCTGTTATTTTGTAAACCCTTCCTTCGGATTCTAACTTGCAGTCCAATGTTACGTGAGCTTGCAGATCGACTGTTGCACTATATTCGCCAAAAAGAGGAACATTCAGAGCAGTAAACGACACGGTTGAAATATGAATTGTTTTTAAATGATTTTGTTCGTCCAAAACAACTTCACCAGTGACATTTTTGACCGAACCTTCTTTCAGAGCCAGTTTATCATAATTTACCCAATGGAAGTGATCGGGATCTTCTTTTATTTTTTCAACAAGCGCTTGGCTGGACCCGACGATTTCATCTTGTGTTACAACACTATTGAGATCGATAGCATATGAATTCAAGGAAAATGCAGAAAGAATTGGGAACAATAAATATTTTTTCATTTCAGACCCCTTTGATTTTCTATTAACAATAAATCACTTTTATAAAATAACGCCAAAAAATTATCTATTGACCGGTTAACATATATTTTTTTTACAGTCAATTTATTGACAAACAAACCAAAAAAATCGTGGTTAATATTGGAATGAGTGGATCTTTTTATTTCTATTCATTCGGGTTGTTTATGATTTTACGTCTTGTGTCAAAAGTGGGCTCATCTACTTTATTTTCGCTTCACTATTTAGGTGATTACGTTATTTTTATTCAGAAATTCTTTTTTAAAACATTTCAAAATAGATTCCGTTTTTTACTTTTTTTAAAACAGATGGAATTTGTGGGAAACAGAAGTGTTTTGCTTGTCTCTATTTCAGGGTCCTTTGTAGGCGCAGTCATTGGTTTGCAGCTGGGAGTCCTTCTTCGTATGTTCAATGCAGAAGGAATTGTTGGCGCTGCCACAGGAAGGTCTTTGGCGTTAGAATTAGCGCCAGTGATGAGTGCATTTATTGTGACTGGTCGTGCAGGAGCCGCCTCTGCGGCTGAAATTGCAACAATGAGAGTCAGCGAGCAGATTGATGCGATGGAATCGATGGGAGTGGATTCGTTTTCCTATTTGGTTGTACCAAGAGTTTTGGCATCTCTTATTATGACTCCGATCCTTTATACAATTTTTTTAATTTTAGGAATTGTGGGCTGTTTTATTTTTGCAAAAATATTTTTTCAAGTCGATTCACAAACCTTTTTTCAACAAATGAAATGGCGTCTCGATTTTTCTTATTTTGTGAATGGTGCAGTCAAAGCTTTCTTTTTTGGTTTTATTTTTTCAACCATTGCTTGTTACTTTGGTTATCATGCGAGCGGTGGCGCAAAAGGCGTTGGTGAAGCAACGACAGCTTCTGTTGTTGCTAGCTTATTACTTATATTAGTTTGTGATTTTATTATCACATTTTTTCAATTGGGTTAACAGTGGAACAGAGCCTCATTCGTTTTGTGAATGTTTGTAAATCATTTAAAAATAATCATGTTCTTAAAAATTTAACTTTTGAAATCCCTCGCGGAAAAATATCTTTTATTATTGGAAAAAGCGGAGAAGGAAAATCAGTCACAATTAAACATATCACAGGATTGCTGCATCCTTCAGAAGGAGAAATCTGGATTCATGATCGCCCCATGCACAAAGCCACAGAAAAAGAATGGAACTTGCAACGAAGAAAATTAGGTTATCTTTTTCAAGATGGAGCTCTGTTTGATAGTTTAACGGTCAAGGAAAACATTACTTTTCCACTGGATTATAGCGAGACAAAATTTTCCCCTCAAGAAATTCATCAATGCGCAGAAGAAATGGTTGCAAAGCTTGGTTTAGAAAAACAAATAAACGTGTTTCCTTATCGACTTTCTGCCGCAGAGAAAAAAAAAGTGGGATTGGCAAGAGCTTTAGCTTTGAATCCTGAAATTCTTCTTTATGATGAGCCCACAACAGGAATGGATCCGTTTGCGGCAGATTTTATCGACAATCTTATTTTAAAGACACAAAAAGATCATCCTCATTTAACCAGTATTGTCATTTCCCATGATATTAAATCCACTCTTTCCATGGCGGACAAAATATTTTTGCTGAAAGATGGAGTCATTCATTTTTCGGGTTCTCCCAAGGATTTTGTCCATAGCAAAGATTCCTTCGTGCAATAGTTTTTAACAGGAAAAAAATGATCAGGAAAAAATTTATCTAGTTGTCCTATTGTCCTGAACTTTTTTGCAACCTATATGTCATTATTTTTTTTATATAATCTATTTAAAGTCAGTTGTGCATTCCGATAGCAAGACGATGAAAATTTTATGAAAAGGAATTTTTTTTGAAATACGGTCTTGAATTAAAAGTTGGATTATTAGTTATTTTTTCTTTATTCAGCACGTTGCTTATTATTGTTTTTTTAAAAAATAATCCCTTTTCAACAACTAAACAGCACTTTTCATTTTATATTCACGACGCCAGTGGAGTTGGAGAAAGAACACAAGTTCTTATTTCCGGAGTCCAAGTCGGCGTTGTCAATGATGTCAATATTCTTCCAACAGGCGCCGTCATCCAGTTTGAATTAAATACTTCCATAAAGTTACCTAAAGATTCTTATGTTGAAGTTCGTTCCCGTGGATTATTAGGTGACGTTTATATTGAATTTGTTCGAGGAAAAAATCCAACTGAGTTATTAAAATCTGGTGATATTATTTTATTGGGTCAGGACTCTGGTGGGATTCAAGCTTTAATGGCGCAAATGAGCTCCATTGCCGCTGATGTGAAGAAAGTAACAGCCGTATTATCTAACTCTTTAGGAACAAAAAATAGTGAAATGTCTATCGAGAGTATTCTGAAGAATGTTGATGCTTTCACAGCGGATCTTAAAAATATTTCGAAAACAGAAACAAAAAATATTAAGGAACTTATTGCAACTTTAAATAACACCGCAGGCAGTTTAAATCATTTAATATCTGATAATAAAAATGCCGATAATATTGGACTTATTATTAAAAATTTAAAAGATACGACAGACACAATCAATCGATTGGTTGCTAAAATAGAAAGAGGCGAAGGCACAATCGGTCAACTTGTTTCTAAAGATGACACCATTAATGAAGTAAAATCGACATTGAAATCTGTTCAAGATGTGATTAAGCCAGCGACACGAATTAAATTATCCTTAGCCGAACGTGCGGAATATAGATTTGCGAATGCCGCCAAAAAAGATAGTTTTGCAAATGACTTTAATTTACTGATGACAACAAGGCCCGATCGTTATTATTTATTGGGTGTTTCCACGGCGACCTATGGGCGTAAGGTCACAGACACAACGACAACAACAAGTGGTGCAACGGCAACCACTATAGTCAATACAACCGAAGACTCGGGCTTGTTAAGATACAACGTTCAAATTTCTCAGCGTTTTCATTTTATTGCATTGCGACTTGGTATTTTTTCAAGTTCCATGGGTATTGCAACAGATCTCTTTACATTTAAAGATTCCTTACGGGGAACTGTGGAACTTTCACAATTTAATGGAAGCCCAACACCTAGCGATGACTTTTATGGCTCCAAAGGTCCATTTAATTTAAAATCCTATGTGAATTTCTATCCGATTCCTCAGATTTTTCTGACCGCTGGTGTGGATGGTGTCGTTTTATTTAATAAGCCATTCCCCTTTGTCGGAGCTGGTTTTTCGTTTAGTGACGAAGATATTAATGGTATTCTTGGGCTTGCTGCTGCGGTTTCATCGGCGAAATAACTTTAAAAAAGTCCTATCAAACAAAAACAATTTCCTATATTAAAAAATTGAAAAGGTGATTTCACTTCAACAGTTTTTGAATATAGGAGATTTTATGGATAGAAGATCATTTCTGAATTCGTCAAAAAATTTATTTTATGCTAGCCCGCTCCTTCAATTTTCACCCGGTGTTTTTGCAGAAAACACCTCAGATCAAGATCATCCTATTGCCTACAGAATGTTT
>CANJMU010000037.1 GCA_947475135.1 Silvanigrellaceae bacterium | reverse complement strand
TAAAGTATTTCGAACATCATTTGTAGCCTTAGTGACATCATGATCTAAGACAAATTCTAAACTAATGACGACAGAACCATCGCTATTGATTGTTGAAAAAATATTTGAGATTCCTTCAATTGTTTTCATTTGTTTTTCAATGGGATTCAACACATTTTCTTCAATAAAAGATGGAGGTGCTCCGGGAACTTGCACACGTATACTGACATATGGCAAATCCACCTTTGGATTTTCATCCACACCTATTTTACTATAACCAATCAAGCCAAATATAATGATCAGTAAATTCATCATGCATGTAAATACAGGACGACGAATGGAAACATTTGAAAAAAACATAGATATTTCCCTAATTAATCATTTATTAATTCAGTTGTACAAAGATGAGTTCACCAGACATCAAAGGAATTTTGACTTGTTTAGGATTGGCATATAAAAAATATGTTTTTGTATTCGGATCCACAAAAGGAACAATTCCAGACAAAGTCAGGACGCCAGAATTTTCATTGGATGTTGATAAAAAATTAAATTCTTGCCCAATTTTAAAATTGTTTGGAATGGTTTGTGGCACAGGAATTTGTATCTGCAAATCATTCAAAGAAACTAAGGTAACAATTGATGTAGATAAAGAAACATAATTTCCTATCCATGTATTTAAATTCAAAACATACCCATCAAAAGGAGCATATAACTTACTATCTCTCATATTAATTTTTGCAATTTCTAAATTTGCTTGCGCTGTTTTGACAGAAATCTTTACGCTTGAATAATCACTATCCGCTTTTTCTACAGCAGACTGTGTTGTTGCTTGTTTTTTATTCAGCTCGATTGTTCTATTCAATGTCATTTTTGATAAAGCTAAGTTAACAGTCGCTTGTTCTAATGTATTTTTAGCAAGAATAAGCTGTTGAGTTAAAATATCGTTTTCTAATTCTGCAATTTCTGATCCTTTTGTAACAAATTGTCCATTCTTTACATTGACGGACTTAATATATCCACTTTCATGAAAACTTAATTGTGAAATATTCGAGCTATTCACTGTTGCTGTCACGCGATTTAAAAATATATTTGTTGTTGAGTCTATATTTAAAGTAGCGGAGGCTGGAGTTTGTGTTTGTAAATTTTGAGTTTGCGGAGAAGTCCCATGATTTGTATTATTTTTAATTTCATGCTTATTCGTATGTTTTCCTTCTTTTGGAAGATTCGGAATAACTGCATAATTTTTATCTTTTGTGCATGAAAAAAAAGAAACGACACCTACCGTAAAAACGAATAATTTTTTTTTCACAAATGCTCCTATTCTAATTTTGGAGTGTCACCTAATAAAGTTTGAAAAGTCAGATAGGATACTTGAAAATTAATAGCCGTTTGAACTAAATTTGCCAATGCTGAATTGTAATTATCTTGCGCAGTAACATACTCCAATGCAGAGATCTGCCCATTTTCAAACCGAATAGCTTCTAAATTTAAAGTTTCATAAGTTGTCTCTTCATTATTTTTCGCAATTTGTATCGTATTAAAGTAATTATTAAATTCATAATATTTAAAAATTACCTCTTTTTGAAGATCAATTTTATTGGCCTCCAGATCTTCCCTTGCTGCAAGCGCATCAGAACGATTTGCTAAAAATTTAAAAAACTGCGAACCACTATCAAAAAAATTCCAAGATAAAGTCACACCCGCAGTCTTTGTATCATTGATAGACTGCGGCGAATGAAAGTAAGTTTCATAATCAGCAAAGACTGACACATCTGGAACATAACTATTTAAAGTAACACTTTTATTTAAATCTGCTTGTTCAATTTTTGCTTGAGAAATTAAAAGAACAGTATTTTTTTTGAATGACTTTTCTAATGCTGATTTTAAATCTTCAAAATGAAAATTAACTTTATTTAAAAATTTTTCAACTTTTAAATTTTCAACCGTGACTTCATCGCAATTTGAAATACCAATAACTAAACACATGCTTTGTTTGACAACAATAACATTATTTTCTGCCGTAGAAAGATCTTGTAAATTCTTAGAATACTGTAATTTTATTTTCAAAAATTCGTCTTTATTCAAATCTCCTGCAATATATTTTGTATTAGAATCCGAGTAATTCTTTTCTGATGTTTTTAACGAAGCTTTTGAAATTGCAAGTTGTTCAAGAGCCAATTGATAATTAAGATAGGATGTCGCACCTAGCAATTCACTTTTTTGTTCAGCATCCATGAAATTTTGATTCGCAATAAAATTTAAAATAGAGGAATTTTTAAAGTTAGAATAATTTTTCCAAAGACCACTCACGGATTGTGTCAGCTTAAAACTTCCTACATTTGTCGAGTCTTCTTGTGTTATTTTTTTTGTTGCGTCCCAAGTATCATTCCAAGAAAAGGAAACACTTGGGCCAAACTTTAAAAAAGTCGATAGTTCATTTTTTGAAGATGAATTCAATCTTTGTTCAGCAGATTTAAGTGAATGTGAACTTTCTTTAGCGAATCTCATAGCATCTACTAAAGTAACATTTACAACACAATAAGACTTCAAATGACAAAAAAGCAATAAATAAATAATGAGCTGTTTCATTTTAAATGACTCTGATTTAAAAATTTAATAATAGATCATTTTTAAAAGACATATCCAATTGTAAAACCATAATCTGTTGCCATTTTTGAATAATATTCATTCATTCCTGTAAGCGCATACTTCCATGTCGTTTGATTTGCCTGAGCGTTACTGTCTGTTGCATTGGCAACGTCCTTTGGAAGGGTTTCACTAATTTTAGGACTTCCTAAGTAAACACCGATACTAGAAAATAAACTAAAAGAAAAATTTTTAAGCTCTCTTAACGAAAAACGATAACCTAATTGAAAATACAAAGGTGCAAAAAATTTATTTTCTTTTGCTTCATAATTACCTTGCGTTACCTTAGAAATAGAAAACGTAGGTACGATTTTTACTCCTGTAAATAATCCACTACTTTGATCAAAAAAATAATACCGCCATTGATAGTACAGTTTTATAAGGTCACGCGTTCCATTGATTGTATCACGCCCCGGAGGCTCGAAATAGTACGGATTTTGCATTGAAAAACCCAATCCAAAACCATTTGCAGAATAAGAGCGCTCTGTATTTAAAAATTCCATTCCCAATTCCATTCCACTATTCACTAATTGAAATGGATTTGCTTCGATATTAATATCACCAGCATTTTCCTGTGAATAAAGAGAAGGGAAAAACAGTGTTTGAAAAAAAATCAATCCTGTCAATTTTTTAAAATCGATACACTGCATGAATATTCACTCCGTAGTCATATTGATTATTTTCTAACTTCACAACTTCCAAATTTGGTTCCAAAGTAAATTTGGAAAATTCTTGTTTACTTAGCTTAGATAAGGTTTCTGATGTTCGAAGAGAAATATAAAATGCAAGCGCCGATCCTACGAGACCACCACCAATGACATCAATAATGTCATGATTGCTATTTGCGATTCGTGTATATCCAATATACCCCGCTAACACATGAGTTGCGAGCCCATAACATGCCGTGACGATAGGGTCATTTGTGACATCATAAATCATCATTGTTGTGTATGTTGCAAAAGCAAATGCTTGCGAAACATGCCCACTCACAAAACTTTTTCTATCTTCGCGCAATAGGTTATCGCTTTCAGTTATTGTATTCGTATCGTAAAATGGTCTTTTTCTTTGAAAAGAATTTTTCAGAACAGAAGTCATGACTGCTGTCCAGCCAAATGTGTGAAAATATCCACTCAAACGGGGATAAATTTCAACGTCAAAATCACTCCCATAAACACTATCCAATCCCGCGAATAACGCTAAGGTAACAGCAACTGTTCCATAAGTCATTTCTGTAACAGAAGGTGTAAATGATGTGTTTGTACTTGTTCTGCTTTCATTATTAAATGGAAAAAGAGGTTTACCTCTATGCGTGTAATTATGTTCCAATAAATAATCAACCGCCCCTTCTAAAGGAAAGGTCATAATATCTTGCTGCCAAAATCCAGGGGAAAAAGTGTGCCACAAATCATAATCTTGATTAAAATCGAATGCCATAATAAAAATAATCTCTCATAAATATAAATAGTGAATTTATTTTACTTGAATATGGCGGACCCAGCAAGAATCGAACTTGCGATTTAAGCTTCGGAGGCTTACGTGATATCCACTTCACTATGAGTCCATAATGCGGTAAAGACTTAGTATCCGATATCACTATAATATACAAGCCAAAGTAATGAGCTTAATGATTGAACTGTCATGTCTTTATTTTTTGTACACGCGTGAAATAAAGTTTTTCTTTCAGTTTCCGTCGCTAAAGAAAGATCAATTCCTAATTCTTCCCCTAAAATATTCCAAAGCAAAAACATATCTTCCTCAGATAAATTTAATACATAATCGTTATTCACACATGTTAAATTTTTTTTTGCAGCAAAAGAATTCTCTAAAATTAAAATAAGTTCACTCTGAAGAATTTCAGGTTTCATAGTGCTTTCTCCATTGATTAAAATGAGAATTTTTTTTCTATGAATTCGACAATTTTTTCTAAATGCATTCCACGACTTCCCTTCAAAAATAAAATTTGATTTTTAAAATCAAAATCATTTTTTTGAAAATAAAGTAACAAATCATCCACACTCAAAAAATGGTGTGCATTTAAATTTTTTTCAACCAACTCGTGTTCATGATTTGATTTTAATTTTCTGTAACAATAATACATAAACGGACCGCAAAAAAACAAATCTGAATTCTCTAATTGAAGAATATTATTTGACGCATTTTCATGCCAATAAATTGACCCTTCATCAAGCTCTAGCATATCTCCTAAAATAATTGTTTTATTTTTATTTTTCCATTCTGGAATTTGAATTGTTTGAAGTCCCATTTCTAAACTTTTTGGACTCGAATTATAAGAATCATTGTACAGAATTGTCGTTGAATCCAAATTTTTAACCTCAGAACGCATCTTTGGTGGAATAAATTTTTTAAATCCTTCAAAAATATTTTCATTCGAAATAGATAAAGATTTTGCAGTTGCATAAGACAAAACAAAATTAGAAATATTATGTCTTCCTGGCAATGGAACATTAAATTTTATTTTATCTTTATTTTTTGAATAAATATTTATTTCACTTTGAAAAGACTCAATTTTTAATACTTCATATTCAAAAATATTTTCTTCAATTATTTTTCTTTTATTTTTTTCAAAAACAAAAAAATCATTTTTTTTCGATAATTTGTGAGTTAAATATTGTTCATATATTTTATCATCATCCAATTGCCAAATTCGAATTGTATTTTTATAACTAAACAAAAACATTTCTTCACGAATTCCTATTTCCCAAGTTTTAAGTCCTGTTAAATGTTCTGGGCCAAGGGCCGTCAATAAAACAATATTTGGATGAACAATATCCATATGTTTTTCCATTGCCCCAATATCATCAATACCAATTTCAACAACCAAATAATTAGGTGCACTTTCTTGTCTCAGCCCCTTTTGAGTTAAAGTAACAGCTACGCCCAAAAATCCATTTTCACTTTTTTCAGTTTTCAATATTTTTAAATTTTTTCCAGAAAGCATTGCAGAAAGAAATTCTTTTGTTGTGGTTTTACCGTTACTTCCACCAATTCCAAAAACAGGAAAAGAAAAATTTTTACGAAATGATTTTGAAAACTCCCGAAAAGTTTCAATTGTGTCATCAACTTCTAGACAAAAATGTTTATATTTATCTTGAATATTTTTATAATATTTTGAATCTTTGTTGATAATTGCAAATGTTGACCCATTTTCAAAAGCAGAATTAATATATTGATGTCCGTCAAATTTATCGCCTTCTATAGCGATAAATAATTGGTTATTTTCAATTTCACGACTATTCGTAGAAATACTTTGAATTTCAATAGATTTCCACTTTTCATTTTGACAGGGTTTATGAAAAATGTATTCATAGATTTGACTCATTTTTAACGGCCACATAACAAGGAACTCCTTTCAAGGAATTAATTTATGTCAGAAAATAAAAACGAATTTAAAAATAAAATCCGATTTGTCACTGCTACGGCATTATTTGATGGACATGATGCATCTATCAATATTTTTCGTAGACTCCTTCAGCAATTTGGATGTGAAGTTATTCATTTAGGTCACAATAGAAGTGTTCATGAAATTGCGCAAGCCGCTGTTCAAGAGGATGCTCAAGGCCTTTGTGTCAGTAGTTATCAGGGCGGACACATGGAATTTTTTGTTTACTTAAGAGAAATTCTTAATTCCATGGGCCGTCCCGATCTCAAAATTTTTGGAGGAGGTGGTGGCGTTATCTTACCGAAAGAAATTAAAGAACTAGAAGCTCAAGGAATTACAAAAATCTACAGCCCACAAGACGGTTTAAAAATGGGACTGCAAGGAATTATTTTAGATATTTTAAAAAAATCAGATTATAACACCACAGAAAATTTCCATTTTGATCATTTAAAAAATAATTTCAGTGAATTTCATTTATCAAAATCTATGAGTTGTCTTGAAAATAAAAACACTCTTTTTTTAGAAAAATTTCATTCTCAATTTCAAAACAAAAAAAAATATCCGCTTGTACTAGGAATTACAGGCACAGGAG
>CANJMU010000036.1 GCA_947475135.1 Silvanigrellaceae bacterium | reverse complement strand
AATAGAAGAATCCAACCAAAGCAACTCCGGCGCCTATCAAACAGACAGTAGAAGGTTGGCTAAGGCTAAATTCCCGTTCTTGATTCTTTTCCATAGCGGAATCTAAAGAATCTTGATGCACCTCTTCATTCCATCCCTGAAGAAAGCCGTTGCAAAACTCTGGGGACTCATGATGATCCTGAATCAGAGTTAAAAAATGAGAGTGAAAGCCATCCATTATTTGGCAATGATCTGTCGCCAGACACAAACCGCGCTGGATATCCCATTTTACTGCAGAACAAAAGACAACTCCGCAGTAATCGCCACGATGAAAATCATCTGTAAATTTTTTGCAAGCATGTGTGTAAATATTAAGATATTCATAGTCACGTATTGAATAATTAATATCATTATCTAAGGAAACCGCAGTGACTTTTACTGTGGTTTCGCTTGTTACCGGATTTGTTAAAAAGAGTCCCTTCTTTGGTGAGGAAAGATTCAGATCTAAAACATAATAATCTTTGAATGATTGAATATGATGCAATCGTACTCGTATTGTATCCTCGGATGAATTCTTTAAAGTAACGCTCCGCGACGAAAAAAATTTTTCCCTCAAATTTGTTCTTTTTTTTTGTGGTAAATTCGTCGTTATTTTCTGACCAAGAACATCTCCTACAGAAAAATAATGTTTTGTATCTGAACCCATCGCTGTTGGTTCATCCACAAGCCGTCCTATCATCTTTTCGAATTTGAAATGATTCGTATTGAGATCCTCTTGGAACTGATATAACGCCCATCCATTTATTGAAGAAGAAAACAAGACATAATCTACACTTTTTGCAAAAGAATAACCAAGCACACCCTGAACTTGGTTGTGGGATTGATACTTCCAGCCATCGTGTATTTCATCTTCAAATTGAAACAAGGACACAAATTTTGGTGTGTAAGATGTCACGGAATTTTCTGCTGTTTTTTCTAAAGAAAAATGAAGAATGCCTAAATCTGTTTGAAATGCCAGAATTGATTTTTGACTGGAACCACAATTTTGAAGACAATACAAAAACCCATGCTGATTTTTATAGTACCAGGACCATGTGCCTTCTGGATTTTTAAGAACAGGTAAGGAATTTTTTTCCGCAGAAAAAGTTGCAATGTGTTCAATTCCATTTTCAGTCAGATGGGTCAGGATTAATCCAAAATCATCATGATGAAAAAAATATGCGGTTTTATTTTCACCGGTTAAATTAAAATAAGGCCCTGTTGCAATAAATGTATTTGAAAATAAAATATCTTCCGTGGGATCGAGGACTGTGCTGGAATCAATTTGAAATAATAATCTTAAATTTCCCATGCTATTTATAGCAAACGCACACAACATATTGTCATTAGAAACAAAAAATGAAAATTCATCTTGAATTTGAAAGGAAGGAAAAGAAGAGTGGTAAAAAAATATTTCGTCTCCTCCATCCACAAATTGAGAAATATCCGCATTACTCACAGTACCAATTAAGGAAACAGATCCATTTTTATATCTAGCAATAGCAAAGGAATGGTCGTCTGGGTTGAGTTTAGCAAAAACAACAATTCCTTCTTGGGCATGGGGATGAATATCGAAATTTAAAAATAAATCGCCCTGGGGACGAAACGCCCAACTTTGAGATTTATCCTCATTCCACAGAATGTCATTGGAAAATAAAAGTTCTTTTGTGATTAATTTTAATTCTTTGTCGTACGCATGAATTTGTAAACTTTTTTCTTTGGGACGGGTGAGACTATTACGAATATCTATTGTTGTTTCGTTAAAGTCAGCATCCGTTATGGTGTCAAAATCAGATTTTTCCTGTGCAAAACTAGACGCAAATGGGAGTGCTGCTAAACAAGCAGACCCCAATTGAATAAAATTTCTACGCGGAAACATCTCTCACCTCCATAAGCGAATTATCTTCTGATAAAATCATTCATCGTTTTTATAATGCGCGTCAACACTAAAGAGATATGTCAATTTTATTCACCTATCTTGTATGGCACTTCCCACGAAAAACAAGTTCTGCCGGGCCGCCCATGCACCAAACATTCATTTTATTTTCGACAGTTAATTTTCCACCAAGCATTTCAAACATGAATTTATTTTCGTGTCCCAAATAATTCAACACAATTGCACAGGCTACACTTGCGGATCCACAGCAATAAGTCACACCAGCTCCACGTTCATAAACTTGAATACTGAAGTTATTTTCATTTTTCACCAAAAATGAAATATTGGAAATAGGAATGCGATTGTCTATTTGTGGCAACAATTCTTGTAAGTATTTTCCAAGTACAGAAAATTTTTCATTTGGATATTTTTGATTTAAAATAAAAACCACATGAGGGTTGGCAAGCTCGACAAAGTAACAACAAGTAAACATTTCAAAATCATTCTGAAATTCTTTGGAAAGATTTTTTTGAATCACATTGAAATTTACTTCAAAAATATTTTTTTGTTTTCCCATATCGACAAACACAAAATCATTTTTCAGAGAAATCAGTTTTGCAAAAGCTTCTTCATAATTTGGTTTGGTCTTTGTTGTCTTGAGTGGATAAACAGGCATTTCGCTGCTGCCATCCCAAAACTTTTGTTTCCATGCAAGTAAACCTAAACACCGCAAAGCATTTCCGCAGGTGGTAGCTTCGCTGCCATCTGAATTCAAAATCAACATGGATAACTTCTTATAAATGGGCCTGATACTTCGTTGACGCTGCGACTCGGTCTCCTCATGGACCAAAGCGTCCATTGCGTCGACTCTCGCTTGCGCTGCCTCGTCTGAGGCCGATTTATAAGAAGTTAACTTGGAACGAGAATGATGTAAAAAGTCTTTAGAATTTTCTTCCCCAAAATCGTAAAAAACAATTCCGTCAGCACCAATGCCGAATTGCCTGTGACACATTTTTTGAATTTGGGTGATCGTAAAAAATTTTTTAGAATAATATTGAGCTTCAATAAAAATAAAATCATTTCCATTTCCATGCATTTTTAGAAATGGAAGAAAAATATTCTGACTGTTCTTCTGTTTTTTCATAAATAATGATTTATTCAGAAACTTCAATGACAACATCACCAAGCACACGGCATTGACAAGCTAAACGTTCATTTTCCTGAGCAACCATGGTTTCTAAAAAATCTTTTTCGTGATCTTCCATGGGACTTAAATTTTGAGGATTTTCTAACACTCGAATCATACAAGCACCGCAGGCACCATCGCGACATCCAAATAAAATGCTTGTGTCTTCGTTTTCACAAACATCGATGATAGCAGCATTGTTTTCGACTGTGATTGTTTTTTTATCGGTTTTAATCGTTAATTGAGGCATAGATTGGAACTTCCCTTGAAACTAAGAGGGATAACTTTTCAAAAATCAGCCTCAGACAAGGCGACACAAGCGAGAGTCGACGCAATGGACGCTTTTGGTCCATGAGGAGACCGAGTCGCGGTGGCAACGAAGTATCAGGCTGATCTTTTTGAGAAGTTACATTTAATGCTTTTGAGCAGCCGCAACAGTCGCTGCAACTTCTGCCGCAAAGTCTTCGGATTTTTTTTCAACACCTTGACCAAGTTCCATGCGAACAAATGACGCTATTTTAAGGTCAGAAATTCCAAATTTTTTTCCAACTTCTAAAACGTAATTGGAAACTGTTTTGGAATCATCTTTCACAAAAAGCTGATCATTCAAACAAACTTCTTTGAACCAGGTTTTCAAGCTACTGGGAACAATTTTTGCAAGGGCTGCTTCTGGTTTGCCTTGAGCAAGAAATTTATTACGAATAATACTTTCTTCTTGTTGGATAACATCAGAAGAAATTTCCGATTCTTGCAAATAAAGTGGCTTCATTGCTGCAATTTGAAGAGCAACATCTTTTCCAACTTCAAATAAATCAGGAGTTTGGGAATTTAAATTTGAACCAGAAAATTCAACAAGAACTCCAATTTTTCCATTCCCATGAACATAACTTGCAACATAATTTTTGCCATTTCCAACTTTAGAAAAACGACGTACATTAATTTTTTCACCAATTGTAGCAACAAGTTGTACAGACTTTTCTTCTACAGTAACTGCACTATCAAACGATAATTTTAAAAGTTCTTCTAGGGAACTGGGACTTTTTTGAGATACAACATTTTGCAATTGAGTGATAAAAAGTTGAAAAGCATCATTTTTAGTGACGAAATCTGTTTCACAATTGACTTCAAATGCGTAACCCAATGTGTTGCTGCTGACAAAAGCTGTCACAACGCCTTCACTGGCAACCCGGTCGGCCTTTTTTGCCGCATTGGCAAGGCCTCTTTCGCGCAAGATCACAACAGCTTTGTCCATATCTCCCAAGGCCGCATCCAATGCTTTTTTGCAATCGGACATTCCGGCAAGGGTCATTTCACGAAGTTCTTTGACCATTTGAGCTGTAACAACTGACATGAGAGTCTCCCTGATTTATTTTTGACTTAGCTTAGACTTATCTTATGAATTGGCTTCATCAGAATCGCGAGTTTTCAAGCGTTTCACCTTGACTTGTCCACGACCAGACTCACCAGTAAAAGAATCTTCTTTATTTTCAGATTTGCGACGTTTTTTACCTTCGATAGCAGCTTCTGCAACAAGGGACGCATAAAGCTTAATTGCTTTTAAACTGTCATCATTTCCAGGTATAATGTAATCGATATTTGAAGGATCGGTGTTTGTATCTGTGACAGCGACAACAGGAATTTTTAAACGAAGCGCTTCGCAAATTGCTGTGGCTTCTTTTTTAGCATCAATCACAAAAATAGCGGAAGGGATGCCTGGCATATTTTTAATTCCACCCAAAGAACGCTCTAACTTTTTACGAAGACGCTCTTTCATCACAACTTCACGTTTTGTTAAATGATCGTAAGTACCATCCGTGGACATTTTTTCGATGCGTTTTAATTTTGTAATACTTGCACGCACTGTTTGCCAGTTTGTCATCATTCCACCAAGCCAACGGTGGTGAACATGATACATTCCCGCGCGTTCTGCTTCTTCGACGATGATTTCTTGCGCTTGTTTTTTTGTTGCAACAAAAAGGATATGTCCACCGTCAGCAACGGTATTTTCAATAAAAGCTAATGCATTTTTAAACAAATTTTGAGTTTTTTGAAGGTCAATAATGTGAACCCCACTGCGCTCACCAAAAATATAAGGACGCATTTTTGGGTTCCAACGGCGCACTTGGTGACCAAGGTGAACGCCAGAATCTAAAAGTTCTTTCATTTGAACTTCAACTGTCATAATAAAATCTCCAAGAAGAGGTTAAACAAATGTGGACAATACCCTGTTTTTAAACGGGACCGCTTCATTGCCACAGATAAAATTCATCGACAAAAAAATGAACACCGATGAGGTGTTGAGTTAATCTTATTTCGTAAATTTGGTCAAGAATATTTTAGTGTTTGCAACAGAAGAGTTATGGGAGAGGTCGTCTGCAGGTGGGACACAATTTCACTAGGCATTCCCACGCCCTCCTTCTATAAAAATTTCTAGTTTTTTTGTATCATCCCGCCCTAGGACTCCACACAATAAATTGCAATGTCATCCTCCTGTGGTGTATTTCCGTAATAAGCCATAGCCTCTGCTACAATCTCTTTCATAAAATCTTGAATATTCTTTTCTTGATTTTTCACGGCAGACAATTTTAATTTTTTCGAACCATAAACGTGTCCCTCCGCATTCATGCCCTCAACCAATCCATCGGTATAAAAAAGACAACGACTTCCCTTTGGAAAATCAAATAAAGTATCTTTGTATTTTTTTGTGTTTTTTGAACCTAAAATGGGTCCTGCATCGGTCATTAAAAATTTAAATTCTTTTTTGTCGTTGTTAAAGTAACAAAAAGGAAACGTCTGCCCGGCGTTAGAAACAAGAACTGTCTTTTTTTCAAAATCGAAAAGGCAACAGATCATGGTCATATGATATTTTTCTTTTCCCGCAGCATAAATATTTTCATTCAAAAATTCTAAAATTTGTGAGGGTAAAATTTCTTCACCCATTTGTTTGTTCTGGCAAAAACGAATGTACATATCTGCAGAACCACGGGTCACTGCGGTCATCAATGCAGAAGGTGTTCCATGCCCTGTCACATCACCAAATAAAATTAAAAATTTTGTCTCGGAAATAAGGTAACAGCCAAACCAATCCCCACCACACTGATGAGCTGTTTTATAAAATGAAGATGTTTTAAAATATTGAGTATCATAATGATCTTGAACTAAAATAGACTCTTGAACCGCAGCGCTCAAAGCCATTTCATTTTTAAAATCGACCTGTTTTTTTTCTTCCAGAATAAACCAGTAGTTATTCAGTGCCGTCAAAACAGGAATAGTTAAATTTTCCGCAATTCTTAAATATTCTTTGGAGAGATGAAAATCCATGGAAAAATAAATTTTAAAAAATGAGATCATTTCATTGTTGGCATCAAGCAATGGGTAAATAAAAACACGAAACCCATTTTCAACTTCATAAAAGGAATTTTTCGATTCTAATATATTTTGAGAAGAAAGAATTTCCAGAGGAAAAACCTCTTCTGTCTGTAAATTCATCCAAAGTGATTTTTGAATATTTTCGTTTTTGTTCAGACAAATAAAAATTTCTGATTTTAAAGAAGACATCAACTTGACGCAAAATTCAGAAAATTTATTTTGAATTTGATTCAGAGTTT
>CANJMU010000035.1 GCA_947475135.1 Silvanigrellaceae bacterium | reverse complement strand
GATTTATTCTTTGCCACTTTTTCGTTGGATGTAAAAGGGTTTTCAAAAATATTTTCAAAGCCCTGAATTTTTGCAAGACGTTGATAATCATCTAAATGACCTTCAAATAATCCATGTTTTCCAGACTGTGTCATGACAAAAATATGGGTACAAAATTCGTTGATAAAATCACGATCATGACTGACAAATAAAACAGTTCCTTCAAATTCATCTAAGGCATTAGCCAACATTTCGATGCTGGACATGTCTAAGTGGTTGGTTGGTTCATCCAAAATTAAAAAATTAAAACTATTGGCGAGGAGCGTTGCTAATCCCACGCGACTTTTTTCGCCCCCTGACAAGACTTTCAATTTTTTATAGGCGTCATCCCCATTAAATAAAAAATGTCCCAAGATTGTTCGTATGCGTTTTTCAGAGATTTGTGGACATTGTTTCTGAATATTTTCAATAATATTTAAGTTGGGATCAAATGTGTCTAGTTGATCTTGTGCAAAATACCCAACGTTGACTTGATGTCCAAAATGGATGTTACCTTGTAGTTTATTTAATTTTCCAACAATCGTTTTTAATAGTGTCGATTTTCCAATTCCATTGGGACCAATAACGGCAATTTTCTGTTTTTTATAAATATTTAAGTCAATATTTTTGGAAAGGGGTTCTGTATATCCAATGGAAACATTTTCCATTCTTAAAACATCTTTTCCGCTAGGCACACCAATGCTCAATTGAAAATGAATTTCGTCTTCTTGCTTCGAAAAATCCATATCACTTTCCAAAGATTTCATGCGAGCCAACATTTTTCCACGACTTTGTGCTTGTTTGGCCTTACTCGCTTTCGCTTTAAATTTATCAATAAAAGCTTGAATTTCACCCATGCGTTTTTGCAAACGCTCATTTTTTTTCGCTTCAATGATGTAACGCGCTTCCCGTTGCTCTAAAAAGTCGTCGAAATTCCCTTTGTATTCATCACAACGTCCATGATGCAAATGCAATATTTTTGTCGCTAAACGGTTAATCAGGCCTTTGTCATGGGACACAAATAAAAGCGTTCCCTGAAATTCTTTCAAATAATTTTCGACCCAAATAAGGCTTGGTAAGTCAAGGTGGTTGGTTGGCTCATCAAGAATAAGAAAGTCCGGATCGTTCAAAAATATTTTGGCAAGTTCCAAGCGCATGCGCCATCCACCGGAAAATTCCTTTGGGTTTTTTTGAAAATGAGCTTCTTGAAAACCAAGGCCCAGTAAGATGGTTTTTGCTTTTGGTTCTAATTGATAACCATCTAGATTTTGAAATTGATGTTCGACTTTTTCATATTTAGCATGAACTTCTTCGGTGTAATCGGTCGTCATAAGGTCGAGCAAGCGATTGAGTTCTGTATGCAGCCCATAGAGTTTTTCACTTCCCGTCAAACATTCTTCAAGCAAAGAAGGCTTTGGATTTTGGGAAGGTTCTTGTGGTAAGTAACCAATAGAGTAACTGCCTGGTCGAATGATATCGCCATTATCGGCCTTGTCTAAGTTGCATAAAATATTTAAAAGTGTTGATTTCCCTGCGCCGTTAGCACCCACAAGGGCAAAGCGTTCTTGGTTGCCAAAATGAAAGGTAAGATCGGAAAATAAAACTTTTTTGCCGTAGGATTTGCTAAGATTTTGAATTCGGATGGACATAAAATGTAAGGACCTTCATTTGAAAAAGAAGAAATTCTTGGAAGTTATCTGGATCCGGGTAACTTAATTTGTGGAATTTTTTTCTTCAACAAGAATTCAATACTTTGAAGTAATTTTTGTTCGGTCGGGGAAACAAAGGAAATGGCCTGGCCTTCGTTGCCAGCACGGCCTGTTCTTCCAATGCGATGGATATAATCTTCCGGTGAATTGGGAAGTTCGAAATTAACCACATGGGGGAGTTCTTCAATATCTAAGCCCCGTGCCGCAATGTCAGTTGCTACAAGTACGCGAACGGCGCCTTTTTTAAAATCAGAGAGAGCTTTTGTGCGTGTGGATTGACTTTTGTTGCCATGAAAAGCTGTGGCGCTAATGCCATCAGAAACAAGTTCTGTCGCCAATCGGTTGGCCCCGTGTTTTGTTCTGGTAAACACAAGGACCTGCTGCCAATTTCCAGAAGAAATTAAAGAAGCGAGAAGTCTGCGTTTCCCCTTGTTTTCGACGTGGTAAATCCCTTGTGTCACAAGTTCCGTTGGTTTGTTGTGCTGAATAGTTTCAATCAACTGTGGGGCAACTAAAAACCCGGAAGCCAGATGTTTGATTTCAGAAGAAAAAGTCGCAGAAAACAATAAATTTTGTCTTTTTTTAGGCATTAATTTTATGATTCTTCGAATGTCATGAATGAATCCCATGTCGAGCATGCGATCGGCTTCATCTAAGACAAGAATTTCAACCTGAGATAAATCAATGGTTCTTTGTCCTACATGGTCCAGTAAACGGCCAGGTGTTGCAATGACAATATCAACGCCGCTACGTAAACTTTTGATCTGCCCAACAATATTGACTCCACCAAAAATAATAGCTGACTTAAAAGGCAAATATTTTCCATAGGCGGCAACACTTTCGCCAACTTGAGCCGCTAATTCCCGCGTTGGAGTTAAAATCAGTGCGCGAACCTTAGGAATGCTCAGTGTTTTTGGGGTTAGGGTGAGGCGTTGCAAAAGCGGCAGTGTGAAACCTGCTGTTTTTCCAGTACCAGTTTGGGCGCCGGCCATCAGATCGCATCCGCTAAGAATAAGTGGAATGGATTTTTCTTGAATGGGCGTTGGTTTTTCATAACCAAGATCTTGAAGAGCGCGTAGTAGTTCGTCGTTTAATCCGAGGTCTTTAAATAGCATAAATTTCATTTTCCAAAAGGGGAGCGTTGTTGAAATCGTTAAAGTCAAATTTAAGATATAGTCTGAGATCTCGCGTTGTGGAAGTATTATATTGAAAGTTGCCGTTCAATTTTAAACTTTATAACGAATTTATTAAATTTACGAGGATATACAATATGTCATCTCATAGAGATCCTTATTATTTGCTGGTTGGAGATTGTCCTAGGCCAATACTCATTGAAGTGGAGTGTACCTATTAGGTGGACAATCTGATATTAACCTAACGGAACAGAAAGGGATAATCCAATGACAACAGTAACAACGATTAAGATTAATAAAAATTATTCACCCCAATACTTTGCAGGTGCAAATCTTTTTCCATATTTTTTTTCAAGTTCTAATAATTTATTTTTCACAAAATTTTTGCCAAGTTGCTTGGCATAATGAAAAGGTCCGCCTAAAAATGGGGGGAAACCTAAACCAAAAATAGCCCCCATGTCCCCATCATCTTCACTGCGTAAAATATTTTCATCCAGACAAATGGCAGCTTCATTTAAGAAAATATAAACAAGCCTATCTTCAATTTCCTTGATGTCCATATTGTTTCGTGGTGTAGAAAAATGTTTGTAAATTGTTTCATCGGGGTCTTGTTTTTTTCCATTTTTATACAAATAAAAACCAAAGTTGTTTTTGCGGCCCTTGCGGTTTTCTTTTCCAATATTTTCGATTTCTGTGGGGACGACAATACGATCTTTGAAAGAGTTTTTTAAAACATGAATGATATGTTCGCCAATATCAATACCAACTTCATCCAATAATGTCATGGGACCCACGGGCATTCCAAATTTTTCCATGGTTTTGTCAATCTGTTCTATCTTGGCGCCCTGGGCTAAAATATTTAACGCTTCTGCAATTTGAAACGCTAAAATGCGGGTGGTATAAAACCCCGGACCATCGTTGACAACAATAGTGTACTTGCCCATTAAATTGGCCAATTCAAAAATACGTCCAGCTGCAATATCGGTGGTTTGTTTCGTTGTGATAATTTCAACTAGGGGCATTTTTGGGACTGGTGAAAAAAAGTGCATTCCCACAACATTTTCTGGATTTTTTGCGGACTTTGCAATGTCTGTCACAGGAATGCTGCTGGTATTTGTGGCAAAAATAAAATCTTTGTTGTGAATATTTTCTTCACATTTTTTTAAGACATCCTGTTTTATTTTCAGATCTTCGAACACGGCTTCAATGACAACGGGAACATTTTTTAAGGACTGAAAATTGAGGGAAGGCTCAGCACAATTTTTTTTCAAATCCCGCTCAAACCAGCGGATTCTTCTTTTTTGAAAGCGTTCATCAAAGTAACTTGAAATCGCTTTCAATCCCCTTTGAATTCCTGAAGCATCTTTGTCGATCATGACCGAGCGCACATTTTTATCTGCAAGGACGGTGGAAATACCGCTGCCCATCAAACCCGCACCTAAAATTCCCACGGAGGAGGTTCCGCTTTTTAAATTGGAAATAAAATCATCATTTTTTAAGGCATTTTGATAGGGATTTTTTTTTGCCTTTGTTGTCATAAAATAAATGTGAACAAGGGCACGGCTTTCTAAGGTAACAACAAGTTCACCAAATAATTTGGCTTCAAGTTCTAGGCCTTTTTCTAGGGGAAGAGTGCATCCATGAACGACACTTTCGAGGGCTTTGTACGGTGCTGGATATTTTCCTTTTGTGTTTTTAAAAATTGTTTTTTGAGCCTGGCTTTCTATCAACTTTCTTCCAAGGGTGTTCCCCTGTAAAATTAATTTTTGAAAAGAAAATTTATTTTCAAATGCATAAGTGACATCAATTTGATTGCGTAGCGTTCTCGCTTTACTTTTTTTGCAAAGTGCAATGGCTTTATCGAGTAATTGATTTTCTGCAACACAGTCATCCACAAGTCCCATTTTTAGGGCTTTTTTTCCATCGAGTTTTTTTCCAGTTAAAATTAAATCTAAAGCATTGGGAATTCCCACAAGTCTTGGAAGTCTTTGTGATCCACCACCTCCTGGCAATATCCCTAATAAAACTTCGGGAAGCCCAAGCTGTGTCGAGACATGTGTGGTGCAAATTCGATAGTGACAAGCCAGGGATAACTCCAGTCCGCCGCCCAAACACACACCATGAATTGCAGAAACTGTTGGGACCTGAGCGTTGGCAAAGTAACTAAAAATGCGATGCAATTCTTGGGAAGCTTTTTTGCCATCTTCTTGGGTTTTTAATGTTTCAAAAATGGAAATATCAGCACCGGCTGCAAAACAATTTTTTTTCAGAGACGTGATAATAATTCCTTTTAAATCTTTTTTTAAAAGAATTTTTGGCATGAATTCATCAACATCTTCAAGCATTTCTTTTGTAAATGTATTGACAGATTGATTGGGATCATCCATGGAAATAATAAAAATTCCATCCCGATCTTCAAATTGAAAAATTTTCGATTTTGAAATGATTTGTGTACTCATTTTTTTGTTACCTTATTTAGACGTAAGAATTATTTTTCAAATAAATTCATTTTAATTTTTTTTATTTAGAGATTGGTTTCTAATAAAATTCCCATACCAATTCCGCCCGCTGCACACGCAGTGACAATGGCGTATTTTTTTTGCAAACGTTTTCCAATACGTAACGCATTTGCAACAAGTCTTGCACCTGTAGCACCAAAGGGATGTCCAATGGCTAAGGAACCACCTTGGATATTTAATTTTTCCATAGGAATTTTTCCAAAAACCCCATTCAATTTTAATTTTTCTCTGCAGAAGGTTTCGTTATTTAAGGCATCAACGCAGCTTAAAACTTGCGATGCAAAAGCTTCGTGAATTTCAAAAATATCGATATCTTCCAATTTTAAGTTGTTACGTTGGCATAATTTAGGAATGACATAAGCCGGTCCAATCAGCAATTGATCGTTTGGATTGACAGCACAAGTATAGGAATCTAAAATAAATCCCATAATATTCAGATTATTTTTTTTCGCATAACTTTCGCTGGCTAAAATGACACCACTGGCACCGTCGGTTAATGAACTGGAGTTCCCTGCGGTTTGTGTCCCATTTTTGCGATCAAAAACAGGTTTTAATTGAGACAACGCTTCTATTGTTGTGTCCGAACGAACAATATTATCTTTTTCAACAAAAACGGATTTGTCTTTTCCACTCCAGACAGGAATAACTTCATCTTTAAAGTAACCTTTCGACCAGGCATAGGACGCATTTTTATGACTTATAAAAGCAAGCTCGTCCTGTCTTTTGCGAGAAATATTATTTTTCACAGCCATGACTTCGGAATGATCACCCATGGTCATACCTGTAAATGGTTCTGTAATACTTGGCGCTTTAGGTAACAGCCATTTGGGGCTAAATGTTTTTAATAAATTTAATTTTTGTCCAAATGTTTTTGCTTTAGATAATTTTGTAAAAAATATTCGAGCATCTTCGGAAAATGGTAAGGGAACATCTGATAAAACTTCAACTCCTCCAGCAAGAATAAGTTGATTTTTCCCCAACTGAATTTTATTGGCAGCAATTTCGATGGTTTGAAGTGAAGAATCACATGCTTTATTTAATGTGAATCCAGGTATGTTGTGTGGCAATCCTGCAAATAAAATAATTTCTCTGGCAAGATTTGCATTTTTAACTTGGGGAACAACAACTCCCCAAATGCATTCGTCAATTTCATTGGCTTGAATTCCTGTGCGTGTGACAAGTTCAGTGACAACACGAACACTCAAAGACAAAGCACTTTCGGTTTCAAAAACACCAAAAGCCTTTACAAATGGTGTTCGTAGCCCTTCAATGACAGCAACGCGTTCTAGATGTTTACTTGCAGTTACCTTATTTTCATATTCATTGGTAGAATTTTTTCCATCCATAGGAGTTCTCCAGCAAAAAAATTTATTTCAAGTAGATAAAATTTATATATTTTTCCTAAAAATTTTAAGTAAACAATAAATTCACATTTCGAAACATGTTTTACATTTTTGAAATCTAAAAGGCAAAAATCTCG
>CANJMU010000034.1 GCA_947475135.1 Silvanigrellaceae bacterium | reverse complement strand
TTGGAGAAAAGCATTATGATTTCATCTGAAGTAAAGGAAAGAATTGAGTCCTGTCTTGTTGGATCTATTTGTTACGTTAGCGAGTTTTCAGGAGGCTCAGATCATTACTCTGTTATCGTTATAAGCGACGATTTTGAATCTAAAACACTACTGACAAGACATCGCATGGTTATGGAACTATTCAAAGACGAAGTAGAATCTGAAGAAGTTCATGCACTCTCCATTAAAGCTTTTACGAAAAAACAATGGGAAGCCGAAAAATCAAACTCAATAAAAATTGCCTGAGGTATAAATTTATGGAAAATAATTGGAAAAATAAAATAGAAACATCCATTAAAAATAATGATATTATGATCTACATTCGAGGCACACCTGACGCTCCACGCTGTGGGTTTACAGCAAAAGTTATTCGCTCTTTGAAAGATTTAAATCACCCTTATTCTTATGAGGACATGGATCAAAATGTGAATCCCGGTTTATGGGACGCGTTAAAAGAAATGAATAATTGGCCAACATCTCCTCAAATATTTATTAAAGGAGAATTCATTGGTGGATGTGATATTTTTGTAGAAATGTTAAAATCAGGCGATATTCAAAAAATGTTAAAATGAAACACATAATATTTTTAATTTCCTATAAAATATTCATCTTTTTTAATTAGGACATTAAAATTTTTTCTACAATTTCTGAAATGACAGGTGCAATTAAAAACCCACTTTTATGAGCTCCTGCACAAACTATTTTTTTATAATAAGATTGATCAGCATTACAAATTTCTTGCACTAAAAATTCCTGATGTCCATAACGAATTCTATATCCTTCTACAGAATAAATGATTGTATCTCTATTAAAGTTTTCTTTTAAAAATTTATGAATATTTTTTTTAAAATCTATATTTATATTATCATACTCATTTTTAAAAAATCCTTCTGTAAAAGGAATATCATCTTTCAAAATAATTGTCGTTGACGAAAAATAAATTCGATTTTTTTGCCCACTGATAGTGAATTTAATTTTTTCACCTTTATCATCATAGTAATGAAAGCTATACAAAGAAACTTTTTTTTCATTTTTATTATTTGTAAATTGAGCTTCAATTTGAATAAGGCTTTCAAAAAATTCAGCGGAATTTTTCTCGTCCAAAAAACATGTGATTCCATATGTTACTTTACCTAATTTTATATTGAATTGATTTTTTGAATTTGTCCATGCACCCATACAATAAATAATATGCGATATTCCAATTTGATGTTCTGTAAAACCATTCTCACTAGAATTCATCTTTATATTTCTTTTTATAAGCGTCTTGTGCAATAAATTTAATAACCAATTGGCATCAACCCAAAATTCATTTTTATATGAAATACAATGAAGCTCTAATTGATTGAGTTTGAGAGCCTCATTTTCAATTTGTATAAAATCTGTTGGCAATTTTTTTTTAATAAGATCATCTTTATTTTGAAGAACCCGATTGAATTGACATTCTAAATCTTCTTTTTTCGAAAAAAAGTCTAAACCAAAACCACTTCTAAAATGCATTTCTATTTCTTTTTCATCTGTATTAGATTCAAAACACAGATTTTTTAACCATTGAAAATAAATATTTTTTCCATTTAATTTCATTTGAAAATGAGGATCTTTTCCAAACAATTGACCTTTTGTTGCTAAATTAGCTGCAGCGGCGCTTGATCCTGTCAGCAAATTTTTTTTACTTTCTATTTCCACAAAATACTTATTTATGTATTGCTGACGTGAAAAAAATTCCGCTACAGAAAGGCCAAGTATTCCGTTACCAATAATTAAAATTTTATCTTGGTTCATTTTAAATTAAATACTGTGAATTGGTTCATTATTTTATTCAATAAAAAAGCAAGCGTAGAAAACTTTAAATTTGTTCTCTACGCTTGCTCTAATAAAAATAATCGAAAGCCAAAGTTAATTAATGCAATTTCCTACAGCCCCAGCACCAACAGTACGTCCACCTTCACGAATGGCAAAACGTAGACCTGGTTCCATAGCTACAGGACTAATGAGTTCAACAGTGATCTCAACACTATCCCCAGGCATGACCATTTCGATAGTTGATGGCAATTCAACAATACCAGTCACATCTGTTGTACGAAAATAAAATTGAGGACGGTAACCCTTAAAGAAAGGTTTATGACGCCCGCCTTCTTCTTTATTCAAAACATATATTTTAGCTGTAAACTTTTTGAATGGTTTAATTGAACCTGGTTTAGCAAGAACTTGTCCGCGCTCAATGTCTTCGCGTTTTGTTCCACGAAGAAGAACTCCGACGTTGTCTCCAGCTTGACCTTGATCAAGAACCTTACGAAACATTTCAACACCAGTACATATTGTTTTAGCTGTTGGACGAATTCCAACGATTTCAAGCTCTTCACCAACTTTACATACGCCTTGTTCAATACGACCTGTACAAACCGTACCGCGACCAGAGATAGAAAATACATCTTCAATTGGCATCAAAAATGGTTTATCAAGCGCGCGTTGCGGCTCTTTAATGTAAGAATCGACAGCGTCCATCAAATCAACAATGCATTGCGAAGCTTTAACATCTTTTGGATTTTGTAAAGCACCCAAAGCTGCACCACGAATAATAGGAATTGTATCACCAGGAAATTGATATTTTGTTAAAAGTTCACGAAGTTCCATTTCAACAAGTTCTGTCAATTCAGGATCTGCAATGTCACATTTATTCAAAAATACAACAATGTAAGGAACATTCACTTGGCGTGCCAAAAGAATATGTTCACGAGTTTGCGGCATTGGACCGTCTGTTGCAGCACAAACAAGAATCGCGCCATCCATTTGCGCAGCACCAGTAATCATATTTTTTATATAGTCAGCATGTCCAGGGCAATCCACGTGTGCATAGTGACGATTTTGTGTTTCGTATTCAATGTGAGATGCGTTGATAGTAATACCACGAGCTTTTTCTTCAGGTGCTTTGTCGATTTCGTCAAAACGAGTTGCGGTTTTTCCCTGACGAGCAGCTAAAACAGCAGAAATTGCAGCTGTTAAAGTTGTTTTACCATGGTCAACGTGACCAATTGTTCCAATGTTCATATGAGGCTTATTGCGCTCAAACTTTTCCTTTGCCATGGTGTGACCCTCCCAAAATAAGGCAAAAATCAATTTCGTAAAGTACACAAACATATTCCAGAGCATAAGTAAAGTTAAGTTAACGTGCTCTACGAAGGGCAATAGATACATAGGTTTAAAAAAAATTGCAATGATCTTTTGATTTGATTTGTGAAAATTTTTTTATGAATAACAAAAAGAAACAATAGACTGTGGAGCCCATGACCGGGATTGAACCGGTGACCTCTTCCTTACCAAGGAAGTGCTCTACCACTGAGCTACATGGGCGCTTTTAGAAAAACTTTTAACTTTATTTATTTCAATTTCATAATATGGAGCGGGCGAAGGGGCACGATCCCTCAACATTCAGCTTGGAAGGCTGACGCTCTAGCCAATTGAGCTACGCCCGCAAAAAACAGAAACAGTGTGGTGGGGAGGGGCAGATTCGAACTGCCGAAGTCGAAAGACAGCGGATTTACAGTCCGCCCCATTTAGCCACTCTGGAACCTCCCCAGAGTAAAATGGAGCTGGCTGAGGGAATTGAACCCCCAACCGCCTGATTACAAATCAGGTGCTCTACCAGTTGAGCTAAGCCAGCAACTTCCATTACGTGAGGATCTGGTTAAATCATCTAAAAATTAATGTCAAGGGATAGCCTGTTTCTTTATTTAGAAAATGCTATACTAACAGTAGTTTTTTTTGTATTTTTTAAACTTATACCTGGGAACAAATATGAAAATCAAATTTGATTTCATGAAATTAATAATTTCATTATTTATTATTTTTAACTGGTTTTTTATTCTAAAATTATATGCACAAGATGCTTACATCAATGAAGATGATGCTCATAATATTTTTATTTCTGGAGGATATGGAGCCGCTTTTGGCGGGGCTGTTGGTCTATCATTATTACCGTTCACCCATAAAACCATTGGTGGTGATTTTCAAATTATTGCAGGCGGTGCTTCTATTGGTTTTATTGTTGGAAGTCTCTATGGATTTTATTCTACCTATCAAAAAAAATCTCAAAATGTTTTTAATTACCCACAGGATGGTAGCTCCGATAAAGAAGAAAAAGATGAAAATACTCTTTTTTCTGAGACACCAATGGAACAGATTGAGGGAAAAAATAATGAAGAAGTTTATTATGGTGCCTTAGTTAATTATTCTGGAAAAAAATCTAAATTAAAAATAGGATTTCCAAATTTTGCAATAAGCGATCATTTATTTGCTTTCAACATTGCAGAAATTCATTTTTAGTAAAACCAGAAATATCATGTATACTGCAGCACATTGATGGAGAATGTTTGCAGATGACAAATTCAAATAGAGAATATTTTTCAAATATTGCATTTTTCGATTCGGGGCAAGGAGGGCTTACCATTTGGGAAAATGTTGTCAAAAAAATTCCTACATTAAACACCTGTTACCTTGGGGACAATGCAAGATGTCCCTATGGAAATAAAAGCGAAGAAATCATCACAAAATACACACAAGAAGCTACAAATTTTTTAATTTCTGAAAATGCAAAAATGATTATCATTGCATGTGGTACAGCATCTAGCGTTGCTGCAAATATTGTGAAAAAAAAACATTCTATTCCAATCATTGGTATTGTTGAAATATTTTGTGAATATATTTCAACAATTTTGCAAAATAAAAATTTAACCGTAGCAATTATTGCGACTCGTTTTACTATAAAAAGCGATCGATTTGTTCATGAGTTAAATAAATATAACATAAAAAAAATATGGACAAAAGCGTGCCCACTCTTTGTTCCTTTAGTTGAAGAAGGCATCTCCATTGGAAATCTTGCCGATGCCGCTTGTGAATTGTACCTTTGGGATATTCCTAGTGACACACAAATTATTATGCTTGCCTGCACTCATTACCCTCGCCTTTCTCTTGCAATTGCAAAAACAGTTTCCAAAAAATTAAATCGTAGCGTTATTTTAAAAACACATAATGGTGACTGGACTCTTGCTCTCATCGAAAATCAATTAAGAAATCCTGTATACTTAGTAGATGCCTCTATTTCTGTTATTGATCAAATTGAAAAATTTATTTATCAAGACGATGAGCTTCTGGCTTCCGTAAGTCATAAAAAAAGAAAAACTTATTGCACAGATTCTCCATCGCAGTTCACTTCTGTTGCAAAATATTTTTCAAAATTACCACTTGGTAATATTGAAATGGTCAACGTTGAAAGATAATTTTATGTCTTATTCTTTTTTTATTCCAGAAAATTTTAAAAACCAAATTGGCGAGTTAACAGAATTTTTAAAATCGATGTGTACTCAAAATCGATATGAAAAATTTTTAAATGTTTTGAGCAATCGTTCCAAAAATGTCATCACTGTTTTTGAAAACACCCATCATGCACACAATATATCGGCAATTATTCGAAGTGTAGATTCTTTTGGTTTTATGAATATTTTATTTTTGTATTCCCTTGAAAATATGAAATTTCGGGCGAGTGATTCTATTGATAGAGGATCCAGTCAATGGTTATTTATTCAACATAAAAACAAGATATCAGAAACAGCTGATTATTTAAAAAATTCAGGATATAAAATTGCATGCGTTACCTTACCTGATTTTTCAAGAACATCTCAAAATTATTTACATCACATCCCAGCTTTTTCTACCAACGAATTAAATTCAAAAAAATTCACAGAATGTCTTAAAGAAAGTAAGATTGCTCTTATCTTTGGAAGCGAACTCATTGGTATTTCAGAAGAGTGGAAAAATTATGTTGATCTCTATATTTATGTAGACATGTATGGATTTAGCGAATCTTTAAATGTTTCCGTTTGCGCCGCACTCATTTTGCAATCATTGAGAAATTTTTTTGAAAAAAACAATTGTTTATTAAAATATACAGAAATAGAAAAAAAAATAATTATGGATTATTGGATGTCCCGCGATTATTTGCATTCAGAAACTCTCATTCAAAATAAAAAAAAAGAACTCTTTGACTATTATTTATTTGTCAAAAAAGGACTCTTCTTTTTAAAATAAAATCAAAAAAATTTAATTTTTGTTTCTAAATTTATTATTTTTTAAGCCCACTTGTTGACGAAACCTTCATAACAAAATAGAAATATATTCCTAGAATTCGCAGCGTCTATACTACATATACCGGGGATTATGATTCATGATTCAAGAAAATTACATTTATCACGGAAGACCATGGAGACAACATTACTCTCCGAGTACGAATAAAGAATTACTCCCTTTTGAATTTAAAAATTTACCTGAAATGATTTTTAAAGCGTACCAAAAATATTCTTCACAAACAGCTTACAAACTTGTATTGCCAAACGGATTAAGCGGTTCATTAACATACAAAGAATCTCACGAATATTCTGATGATTTTGCAGTATATCTTAAAGAAGTTTTGAAATTAAAAGATGGAGAAAGAATCGCAATTCAATTACCAAACTGCCTTGCCTATCCTGTCTGTGTATTTGGAGCATTAAAAGCAGGATGCATTGTTGTGAATACAAATCCTCTTTATACGTCTTACGAAATGGAACATCAATTTATTGATAGCGAGGCAAGCGTTCTTATCATCATTGATATGTTTGCAAATAAGTTAACAGAAATATTAAAAAAAACAAAAATAAAAAAAGTAATATTGGTAAGTTTAGTTGATTTTTTTTCTCCTCACAAAAAACTTTTTATTCATTCTGTTTTAAAATATATAAAAAAAACAATTCCAAAATGTGAAATACAAAGTGAAAAATTAAACTCTGTTTTACAAATTGGTCGACAAATTAAAAATGAAAAGGCAATTGACGCATCACTTTATTGGAAAAATATCTCCGAAGAACACACTTGCGCTTTGCAATATACTGGCGGCACAACAGGAGTA
>CANJMU010000033.1 GCA_947475135.1 Silvanigrellaceae bacterium | reverse complement strand
TTACCGAGGAGTCCTCTATCTTAGGTTTTCCTGCAGTCACAATTCGAAATGTTCATGAAAGGCCTGAAGGAATGGATGAAGGAACCCTGATTATGTCTGGGTTGAAAAAAGAACGTGTGCAACAGGCGATTGAAATAGTAACTTCACAATATCAGGATTATGGGCCACAAAAAAAAGTTTCTGATTATGATGTTGCTAAGGTTTCTGCGAAGATAGTTAGAATTATCCAAAGTTACACAGACTACGTTAACAAAAATGTTTGGAGAAAAATCACGTGAAAAGGGTATTGCTGCTTGGTTCAAATGGAATGGCAGGTCATTTATTATTAAACTTTCTGAGAGAACAAAATAGATATAAAATATATTCAACTTCGAGGACGGAATTTAAATCTATTAAAAATAATGTATATCTGGATGTCTTTGATTTGGAAAAGTTAGCCGACTTAATAAAAGAAATTCAGCCTGATTATATTATTAATTGTGTAGGTCTTTTATTTAAAGACTTTAATGAAAATTGTGATAAGGCTATTTTTGTTAATGCTTATTTCCCACATTTTTTAGATAAATTATCAAAAAAGTATAGTTATAAGTTAATTCATATTTCAACAGATTGTGTTTTTGATGGGAAAAAAGGTGGATATATTGAGAGTGATTTACCGAATGAAACAAATATTTATGGACGTTCAAAAGCCTTAGGTGAAGTTATTAATACTCAGAATTTAACAATACGCACTAGTTTTATTGGGCCAGAAATTACGCCTAATGGTATTGGTTTATTTCATTGGTTTATGTCGCAAAATGGCACTATATCAGGATATACACAAGCAATATGGTCTGGAGTGACCACGTTGGAGTTGGCAAAATTTATTAATTATCTTTTATGTGAGAATATTAATCTCGTAGGCCTTTATCACCTTTGTAATAATGATAAGATATCAAAAGAAAAACTATTATTACTTTTTCTAAACTATTTTAATAGGAATGACATTAAAGTTGAGCCAGATAAGAGAATTACATGTGACAGAAGTTTCTTTAATACAAACAATGATGTTCAATACCGAGTTCCTAGCTATACTCTGATGATTCAGGAAATGAAAAGTTGGATGTTAAAATACAAAGATGACTTATATTTTAATTATAAGTTGAACATTAATTTAAATTAGAAAAATTGGATTTAGTCATAAAATATGAATATATTAATTATAGCTGATGATTATGTACCACAAAGTAAAAAAGTTTCTGCAAAGATGTTACATGAGCTTGCATGTTACTTTAAATTCAAAGGCCATTGCGTTACATGTATTGTTTCTAATTCATATAAAGAGGCTCCCTATGAAGAACTAAATGGAATTATTATCTATCGTTTCAATAGTGGCCGAATTAAAAATGTAAATAAGTTTAGGCGGGCAATTAATGAATTGCGATTTTCAAATAAGGTTTGGAAGACTGTTAAATTCAACCAAAATATTAGAGCAGATTTGGTAATTTACTATTCACCGTCAATTTTTTTTGGCAATGCAATTAAAAGAATAAAACGACATTTTGGGATTTCTAGTTACCTTATTTTGAGGGATTTTTTTCCTCAGTGGGTCATTGATCATGGAATGATTAAAGAAAAATCTTTAATTACAAGACTTTTTCGTTATTATGAGAAAATTAATTATTTGGCTGCCGATTTCATTGGTGTGATGTCGCCTGCAAACTTGAAGTGGTTTAACCAATATACAGATTATCATTATGCCACCCATTCACATGTACTATACAACTGGGTAGATCAAAAATTTTTAACTTGTACTGAGCCGAATACTGATTTTAGAAAACAGTATCACCTTGAAGATAAAGTTATATTTATCTACGGGGGAAATATTGGTAATTCTCAAAATATGATGAGTATTATTAAACTTGCTGAGAGATTAAAAACGAAAAGTAAGGCATTTTTTTTAATAATTGGAGAAGGGGATGAATATAGCCTTGTAGATAATAAAATTAAAGAGCTATCTTTAACGAATACCCTGTTATTGCGAGCTATGTTGCAAAATGAATATTACTCTATTCAAAAAATTGCTGATATTGGGCTATTTTGTTTGAATGCAGATCATAAAACACATAATTTTCCAGGTAAGATTTTGGGTTATATGGCTCAGGGGATGCCAATTTTAGGATGCGTAAATCAGGGGAATGATCTAATAGAAATTATCAATGGTAATAACGCTGGTTATATTTCTTATGCAGGCGATGATGCTAGAATGGTAAAAAATGCAATTAAACTTATTGACAGTAAAGTTGAGCGTCAAAAATGTTCTGAAAATTCTAAACTTCTATTGAATGAATTTTTTGATGTATCCTCTGCAGCTAATACAATACTTGGAGTGATATCAGGGCAATCGCATATCACCACTGGAATATGAAGCGTCTTTATCGAAAATAACTGTCCACTTTTAGAGGGTACACTCTAAAATCGCATGAAGCATTAAGAATTTAGGGCTACCAAATTTTGTTTATTATTCTCACCCCTCCCCCAAAATCTCAACCTTCCCAATTTGTCTTTGAAAATACATCACAATAAAAAGTGGAATCACGAAAATGACATACTGAATTCCTAAATTTTGCAAAAATTTATTTTGTGCGCTGAATAAGCTTAAAACTCCAAGTAGAAAAGAAATTCCGTACAAAGATAATACGATCCGTTTGTGTGACATTCCCATCTTTAGCATAGAATGGTGAATGTGCCTCGCATCTGCGCAAAAAGGATTCTTTTTTTCGAGTGCTCTTAAAAAAATGAGATAAAACGTATCAAAAATGGGGATGGAAAAACAAGTTAACAAATTAATAAGTACCGGGGTACTAGAGTCATGAATGGGTTGGGTGCGAAAATTGAAAGAGTAAGACATGAATTTTAAAATTTCATTTTGTTGTATCATATAATTTTTTTGTATGAGTATAATATAGATCCCAAGCATAAACCCTATCCAATTACTACCCGAGTCCCCCATGAAGATTTTTGAAGGATAAAAATTAAATTTTAAAAAACCAAGCAGTGCTCCAACGATTGGAATTCCAAATATGAGAACAAGTTTAAAATCGTGGGTATGCAAATAATAGTGAGTCGATAAAAAAATAAAAGCAAGGCCGCAAAGCCCCCCGGCAAGCCCATCTAGTCCATCAATCATATTCATAGAATTAATGCTACCAAGGATAATAAATGAGGATAAAAGGATACCTATTAAATAATTTAAAGAGATAAAAAAATGTGGAGTTAAATAAATTTGATTTAAACTGAGATTACAAATAATACAGATAAATAAAGAAACAATCAACTGAATTGTAAGGCGTGTGAGAGCGCTTAAATTTTTAAAATCATCTAATAATCCAACAATAAAAATTAAAACTGAAAATAAATAAATAAATAAAATTTTTTCAGGGACGTTGATAAGTAAAAAAACAAGACCAACGGAGCTAACAATTGCAAGGCCTCCAATTTTTGGTTTGGGGGTTGTGTGTACTTTTCTGGATTCTGAGCTCAAAGGTTGAACTGTAAGATCTGGATAATCGTACCATTTTTTTTGATGGGAGAGTTTAAGAACTATGAAATTAAAAAAGAGTGATGCAACGAAGCTTAGGCCTAATAAATAGAAGGTTAAATAGATCACAATGCAATAACTCCTAAATTTAACGTTGTGAAAAGAGAGTATCAACTTATGATAGTTTTTTAAAGTCAGTTATTTGTGAATTGAATAAAATAAAAAAAACTATTTTTTAATATGAAGCTGAATTATTTAAAAACTAATATATAATTTTATAGGTTTAAATTTATTAAATTTTATATCCATAGCATATTAAAAAAGATTACCATTTCCAAATCTTTTCTTTCTATCTAAACTCCCACCCAAAATTCCCCCTTCCCTTCAAATCCATTTAAAAATAAACTAAAAAAGAAATAGATAAAAAATAAAAAATCACCCTCAGGGGTATTTTTTTGGATTTTTCTTGCCATTTTTAATTTTCGACTCAAAAAACGAAAGGTCACAAAAATTCCCCATGTTTATTTTTCCTGACTTTGTCCCACAGGGCGCAGCAATAAGTTACGTTAGCAAACAAACAGGATTATCCTGTGAAATTTTATTTATGACGACAGCCTCTAAAATAATGTCAAAATCACTCAATGCCGTAGAAAAAAATAGTTTTTATGATTTTTCAAAAACCGCCTGTGAAACGGAAAATCCAGATATTATTTGGCAGATTACTCAGGTAGAATCTAACTTTAAGCAGCAGATTATTTTGATTGATGGAAAGAAATTAATGACGGATGAGGATGCCGTCAATTATTTAAAAAAAGGTTTGTCTAAAAATTCGAATGTGGATATAGGGCCTTTGCAAATCAATTGGAGGGCCAATGGATCTCGCTGGCGCTATCAGCCAGAGAATTTTTTAGATGGAGGGTTTTCAGTTCATTTTTTAGCAGATCGTATTTTGAAAACTTATGTGCAGACATGCCAAGGACGTTGGGTTGAATGTTACCATTCCTATAAAAAAAATCTTGGGGAAGATTATTCTCAAAAAATAAATAAATCGGGACTGTTACTTCGAAAATTATTAGCAGCATTCCTGCAGTAAATCGAGGAATTTTTTTTTGAGATTTCGTTTTTCTTTATTTTTATAAATTTTTGAATTTTTGAATAAGGTACCAAAAATTGAAACGTTCCTTTTTTCTTTTTTTCGTCAGTTGTTTTTTGTGTCTTGCTTATGGAACAGTTTCAATTGATTTTTTTCATGAAAACATTTTCCAAAATAAAATTATTTATTATCGTTTTTTAGAGCTGTTAGAAACAAGTTTTGCGGGCGCAAGTCTTGCACTTTTGGGATGTGTTTTACAAAAAATATTGAGAAATCCTATTTGCGATCCGTTTCTTTTAGGGGTGTCTTCTGGTGGGATGTTTTTTGGTTCGTTATTTTATGTTGTTCCTTTATTTTTATGGAAAATAGATTTTTCAAATATTAAAATTCCACTTCATTCTTTTTATTCTTTTCTTGGTTGTTTACTTAGCTTCTTGATACTTTTTTTATTAAAACACAATTTGAGAAATTTAAATGATTCTTATTCTTATCCGCTCATAGGCATTTTAATCAATTCATTTTTTTCTGCCTTATTTATGATTCTCACTCTTTTTATAAATCCATCACAATTAACTCAAATGCATTATTGGTTTTTGGGGAATTTACAAGAAATTTCTGCCTTTCAAATTTTTGTTTTAATCGTACTATCCTTTCCAAGTTTTTTTTATTTTTTTAAAAAAACAGATGCTATAAAATCTATGACTTTTGGGGATGAATTTTCTAAATCAATGGGTTACAATCCTAAAAAAATTCGTTTTTATCTTATTTTTCATGTTTCCTTTGTGACTGCAATTGTTATTTCTTTTGTTGGTGCAATTGGATTTATTGGAACGATTATCCCACATTTTTTTAGAAAATATTCACAGATTTCTTACAAAAAAGAGTTTTTTTTGAATCTTATTTATGGAGCATGTTTTTTAAATTTTTCATCATTTATTTCAAGGTATTTTTTTTCACCAACCGTCCTACCAATTGGTATTATTGTCGTTGTGTTATGTGCACCAATTTTAATTTTGATGCTGATTCATCAATCTAAGAAAATGAAATATGAATTTTAATTTGAATGAACTTCAATTAAAATCTGTGTTTTATCATTTCAATGATAAAATCATTCTTGATAATATGACCTTAGATTTTAAAGGCCCTTGTGCTGTTTACTTATTTGGAAAAAACGGATCGGGAAAGTCGACGTTACTTAAATTAATTGCACAGGTTTTGCAGCCATCGTTTGGTGAAATTTTTTGGAATGGCCAAGCTTTAGAAAAGAATAAATCTGTAATTTCCTATGTCCCCCAATATTTAAAAGCTTTTGATAGTTTTTTTGTCGAAGATTTTATTCATTTTTTTTCAAAAGAAAAAAAAATTAAGTTCACAAAAGAAATTTCAGATGACTGGATTCATAAATTTGAATTAAAATCACTTTTACGAAAAAGTATTTTAGAATTGAGTGGAGGGGAGTGGAAACGGGTTCAGGTGGCGCGAGCTTTGATGCAGAGTCCACAAATCTTGATTTTAGATGAAATTGACTCGGATTTAGACTATGCTTACAAAGGGAAACTTCTTAATATTATTCAAAAATATATTTATGAAAAAAAGGCTGTTGTCTATTTTGCTTCTCATGATATAAAATTTGGAAGTCAGCTTTTGACACATGCAATTGCGATTGAAAATGGCAAAGCCATGTGGACTGGAAGCGGTTCGGAATTTTGGAACTTAGGAATTTTTAGTAAAGTAATGCAAATTTCAAAGCGGTTTGAAAGGATATGATGACGGACAAAAAAAACATTATTGATGTTCAATTTGAAACAGATAATCCAAATAATCAGAAAACGCAAAGTAACAGCACGCGAAACAATCTTGGAAAAATAAAATTTTCGAAATTATTTACTATTCGATCTTTGATTATGTTACCTTTTATTCTTGTCATTTTTATTTTAGTATTTACTATCGGTTTTATTTTTTTAATTCTTTTTTCTCCAAAAATTATTCGTGCATTACGTAAAGGTGGAACTCAACCAATCAAAAAGTGGATTTTTATGACAAAAAAGTCCTTTCATGATTATAAAAATGTGAAGAAAAATATGAAAAGGTAGCAAACTCTTTTCACTTAGATTAATATTTTTTGGGGAATAAAATGATCAATCGAAAATCTAAAAAAGAAAAAAAACCAGTAGCAAGGCTCGAAGGACTGCTTGATCCTAAGGTGGATTTTGTTTTCAAAAATATTTTTGGAAAAGACAAGGAAATTTTTTGTAGTTTTGCGAATAGCGTGATTCAACCCCCTCCAGATAAATTAATTATTGATATTGAATTTAAAGACAAAGATCTTCATAAAAATGATGAAAAAGATAAAGAGTCTCGTTTGGATGTTTTGGCGATATTAAAAGACAAATCTCAAATTAATATTGAAATTCAACTTGCTCCACAGGCTGTTTTTGATAAGAGAGTTCTTTTTTATTGGGGTAAAATCTATACGTCTCAGCTTCAGGAAGCTCAGTCCTATTCTGATCTTCAGCCTGT
>CANJMU010000032.1 GCA_947475135.1 Silvanigrellaceae bacterium | reverse complement strand
GGCAAGCCGCAATCCATTGCTGCGGCTTTTGCGCATGCCATAGAGACCGCTAAAATAGCGTTGGCCCCAAGTTTTGTTTTATTCTCTGTTCCATCCAGTTGGATCATCGCCATGTCAATTGCATTTTGATCGCACACATCAAATTCTTCCACCAATGTCGGAGCAATCAAAGCATTCACATTTTCAACAGCTTTTAAAACACTTTTGCCTAAGTAAACATCTTTTTTGTTGTCCCTAAGTTCACAAGCTTCATGTTCGCCCGTACTTGCACCAGAAGGAACAGATGCGCGGCCAATATTACCTTCTTCGGTGAGAACTTCAACTTCGACGGTGGGATTTCCACGTGAATCTAGGATTTGTCTTGCAATCATCGCAGAAATAGTTGACATAAAAAACTCCTGATGGGAAATAGAAAAGAATGGGAATAATAGGACTCCCGAAAACCGCCCCCATCCTACAATTTCAAACTCGGAAGAGCAACGAAATCATGAGAATCATCGATTTAGGTTTGTTAGAATATCAAAAGTCATTACAATTTATGAATGACACACACGAAAAAGTCTCAAATAAAAAAGAAAAAAATACACTTCTTATTGTTGAGCATCCGCCCACAGTCACCATGGGAAACCGAGAATTATCTGGAGATATGCTTTATTCCCAGAAAGAACTTAAATTTAAAGGAATCCAGTACGTCAAAATAGACCGCGGGGGAAGCGCCACCGTTCATGAACCTGGACAAATTGTGGTGTATCCCATCCTTCATTTAGAAAATATTTCCGTCAAAAATTATGTTGCTGCTTTAGAAGAAGCTGTCATTCAAACCTGCAAAAGTTTTCAAATCCATTCACAAAGAGATTGCATCAATCCAGGAGTTTGGGTTGGGGAAAATAAAATTGCCGCTATTGGAATTCGCGTCTCCAATAAAGTCACAAAACACGGCCTTGCCTTTAACGTTACAAACACTTTAGAAACATTTCGTACGATTATTCCATGTGGATTAAAAAACAGAGGCGTGACAAGTTTACAAAAAGAATTACCAAACACACATATAAATAAAGAAGAAGTAAAGCAAAAAATTATTATCAATTTACAAGAACAGCTTTCTGCTATTTTTTATTCATCGGATTTATGAGACGTTTCAACATTTTCTTCACTTAATTTTTTATCGTGTTCTGCAACTTTATGAATTAAATTTTGCATCTTAAAAAAATGATCCAAGCTATCGTCATAATAAAAATTCAACTCTGGAGTATGTCGAATTCCTAATTTATCGGCAATCATTTTTCTCATGAATTTTTTTGCTGAATTAAGACCAAGCAACACCGAAGCTTTATCATTTTTGTCTAAGAGAGAAAAATATATTTTAGCAAGTCTCAAATCTTCTGTGAGCTTCACAGATTGAATTGTTGCTTTCAAAACACGAGGATCTCGTACTTCTTGACGGGCAATCATCAGTGCCAAGATCTCACGGACTTGTTCGTTGAGTTGTAATATTCTTTTGGACGACGATGTCATATTAACCTCTTCATAATTTCATTCTTTTCCTTACGCCATCGACTTCGCCCTGGTCTACTAATTCAACGAAGGCGCGGTTTCTTCAATGATATAAGCTTCAAAGGAATCTCCGATTTTAATATCATTGTAGTTTTCAACTCCAATTCCACATTCAAAACCTTGCATGACTTCTTTTGCGTCATCTTTAAAGCGTTTCAGTGAACCAACTTTTCCGTTGTACACAACAATACCACCACGCAAAATACGCACAAAAGAATTTCTTGTGACTTTACCATCAGCAATAAATGAACCCGCAATCGTTCCCACTTTTGGCACAACAAAGGTACTTCTGACTTCTGCATGTCCAATGACTTTATCCGATTTAATTGGAGCTAAAGTACCAAGCATTTCTGAACGCACAGATTCAATCAATTCATAGATAATCGAGAAACACAAAATTTTAATTCGCGAATTTTCTGCATTCGCAGCAGCGATTTTATCTGGCCTTGTATTAAACCCTAAAATGATCGCACTCGAAGCTTTAGCTAAAGTGACATCGGTTTCTGTAATTCCACCAACTCCCGCTAAAATAACTTTTGTTTTCACCTTTGATGAATCTAATTTTGCCAAAGAAAATTTAATAGCTTCAACTGTTCCGTGAGTATCGCCTTTGATCACAAGAGCCAATTCTTTTGCTTTTTCAACGTTTGCAGAAGCGTCCATCATGGCAAAAATATCGTCCAAAGATGCAACCTTTGTATTCGCTAAATTTTTCATTCTTTGTTTTTCAATACGATAAGCCACAGCTTCCCGAGCAACAGATTCATTCGCAACGCTATTGAATTTATCCCCTGACTCTGGCACAGAATCGAGTCCAATTAACTCAACAGGTGTCGAAGGAAGCGCTTGTGCAAGCTTTTCTCCTTTTTCATTCAACATGACTCGAACACGACCGGAGGCTCTACCAACAACGACTGCGTCCTGTTGTCTTAAAGTTCCTTTGGTTACAATGACAGTGGCGACCGGGCCTCTAAATTTATCTAATTTGGCTTCAATCACAATTCCTTCCGCAAGGCCATCTTCTTGTGCACGGAGATCAAGGACATCTGCTTGTAACAACAATGTTTCTAACAACTCAGGAATACCTTTTTGAGTCTTCGCGGAAACCTGAACAAAGATAGAATCACCACCCCATTCTTCAGGGTTAACGCCCTGTTCAGACAATTCCCGTGTCACTCGTTCAATATTGGCGCTAGGTTTATCAATTTTATTAATAGCGACAATAATTGGAACTTGAGCGGCCTTGGCATGAGCAATAGCCTCGATTGTTTGTGGCATTACCCCATCATCAGCAGCAACAACAAGCACAACAATATCAGTCAACTGTGCACCACGAGCACGCATTGACGTAAATGCTTCATGCCCGGGAGTATCTAAAAACGTTAAAGATCTGTCATTGTAATGAACTTGGTAGGCCCCAATATGTTGGGTAATTCCACCTGCTTCTTTTGCCGCAACGTTGGCGTGGCGAATTGCATCGAGCAGGGATGTTTTTCCATGATCGACGTGCCCCATGACAGTAATAATAGGTGGTCTAGAAACTGAATTTTCAGTTTCTTCAAGAGAGTTTTTCTTTTTTGTACTTCTATTTAAAATATCGTCGATAGACACTGTTGAACTTTGGACATCAAAACCAAATTCTTGAGCAACAATCACAGCGGTATCAAAATCTAATCTTTGGTTGACTGTGGCCATCATTCCCAATTTCATGAGCTCTTTTATAATAACATTGACTTTTTGACTTAACTCGACAGCAAGGTCATTGACAGAAATGGACTCATCCACACGAATCACTTTTTTAGAAGCTTTTGTAGGATTCGCAATAATTTCTTGTTTTTTATGTTCCTTTTTACGGCCAAAAGCTTTTTTACGATTTGGAATCACTGTACGAACGTTCGGTTTTCCTTGTCCTTCTTCGTCAGATATCACATTCCCATCAAGATCAAGGCCAAGACCCTCAAAATCAACCTCTTCACGATTTCCTTTGAGGCGATTGTTTTTTGAAGTTCTTTCTTCTTCAAATGTTCTTTTTTTATCTTTATCTTTGTCCTTAAAGCGAGATGGCAATTCCTTTTCTTTACCTATAACAGGAGCCGAAGATTCCCCCATGACAAAAGATTTTAGATGCGGCGCACCTGGATTTGCCCCAGAAGCAGGTCTTTGAAAATTAGATTGACTGACATAAGCCTGACCAGAAGATCTGTGATCCGCAAAACGATGCGGAGCGCCACTCGGGGCATTTCCGTCAGTTCTTCTTGGAAAAGGTTCGTTTGAATTTCTAGGTTGATTATTAAAAGTTGTATTTCTTCTATCAGCGAAACCAGCCCCACCACCCTGCGCATTGCGGTCAAAGGAAGGTCTATCACCACCCTGCGCATTGCGATCAAAGGAGGGTCTATCAGCACCTGCAAAAGGACGTGGACTACTATTTCTATCTGATGACCCAAAACGATCGTTGCGATCGTTGCGATCGTTGCGATCGTTGGGACGAGCAGGAAATCTTTGATTTTCATCAGAAGTTCGATTTTGTCCGTTGGCATTGAATGGTTGTTGAGGACGATCGGAATTATAACGACTGTCCGAACTTCTTTGATAGCTATTTGATGAGTTTTGATTCCCCTGAGGCCTATTATTTTGTGGACGCGCGACAGACCAATGTGCACCCAATCCACGAGGCTCGGCTTGTTCAGCCTTTCTGACGAGCGTTGCGCTCTGATTTTGGGTCACAGAAGGTTTCGTATGAAGTGAAGTCGATGGAATAGGTTCTTTGTTTGAATTTTTCAAATCTGAATCCAATTGGCTTGTTCCCTTATCGTTTTCTAAAACAGGATTCGTTTTTGAATTCTCTGACGAATTTATTTTTTCAGTGATTTTTGACTCAAGATTATGAAGGTTTTCATTAAAATCTTTATGACTATGTTGAGCTTGGTCGACATTTCTTGCAGATTCATTTTGATTTGAAAAATCCTCAGAATCTCTATTTTCACTAGACAAATTGACACCTTCTTCTTTTTGAACTGAAGTATCCTCATATGTCTCGTTATTTTCTTTTGAAAATCTTTCTTCGTTTTCTAAATTTTCAGAAACATTTTCAACTTTTCGACGAATAATAAATTTACTGGAACCAGCTTTACTCTCTTTTTCTAAATTATTTTGCTGTCTTTGATAGGACGTTCTCAATTTTGCGGCTTCAGTTTCCGAAATTGCGTTGAAGTGATTTTTGACTTGCACACCTAATTCCTGGAGTTTTGATATTGCTACTTTTGTTTCAATACCAAGCTCTTTGGCGATGTCAAGGACTCTAATTCGACTCATTCTTTCTCCTAAATGAATTATTTTCGTTTCACAATTTCGGAAAGGATTTTCTCTGCCATTTCCTTTTTAATAACAAGCAAAGATTTTACATGTTTCCCTTTACCAAACAAAGCTTCTCCAAGTGTTTCAGAAGAAACATTGAGCGAAAAGGCAAAAACTCTGTGAGAGTATTTGAGAAGCAGCATTTCACATCGGTGATAAAATCTTTCAGAACCATCATTTGTTACCAATAAAATTCTTGAGTATTTTCTCTTTAAATTATCTTTATTTTTTTCATTTAATTTATCGAGTCCTGCTTGTTCATTCAGTAATTGGTGCTCAATATTTTCCAAACCACCCCGCAGAGTACCGCAGCGACGTGCAAAGGCAAGGGATTTTAATAAATTTTCATTCCAAAGCAATTCACCAAGAAGCACTTCGCTTTTTCCATAGATTTTTTTTGTACGGGGAAAGTGTTCTTTGATGAGCTGATTTAAATTAACTAGCGGCAAGTTTTGCTTTTGTTTCTGCATGAATCTTTCCTGAAAGGCGAAGAGGTAATCCTGTTCTGTAGGACACTTCAGCCGGTGTTAATTGAGCAAGAGAAGCGAAATCTTGAAACCCTGCGACAAGAAGAACCGCAGCTGTTTGCTCTGCCACACCTCGCAATTTCATCCAATAAGGTAACAATTTTTTATCCACAGAGTGCACATCAACTCTTTCAGGATCTAATTGCGCCACAGGACGCCTTTTTGCAACAAGAACATCAATTGCCGCTTGAGCTGCCTGCTCTCCATCTTCTTCAATGGAATTTACATGTTCCACATTTGTTGTGAGCTGAACGATTTCATCATCTTCTAACTGTTGTTTTTCATCTTCAATTTTCTGAGCAAGTTCTGCTGCACAAACAATCACATTTTCTGCTTCTTCCGGCGAAAGTCTAAGAATTTTTACAAGAGCTTTAGGATCCATCCGTGAAATATCTGCAGGATCTTTATAACCTTCGTTCACTAGGATTTCCGCACGCATTTCACCTAAATTTGCAATTTTTGAAATCAACGCTTTAAATTCATTCGCCAATTCTTTCATTTTAGACTCGGAACGAATATCGACTTTCCAACCCGTCAACTGCGCTGCTAAGCGAACATTTTGCCCTCTTTTGCCGATAGCTAAAGAGAGATGATCATCTGGCACAACAACTTCCATGACATGCAAACGCTCATTCACAATGACTTTGGTAGGTTCGGCAGGCGCTAATGCATTACAAACAAATCGAGCAGGGTCACGGTCGTATGGGATGATATCAATTTTTTCACCGCGAAGCTCTTGAACAATGCCTTGGACACGAGAACCTTTCATCCCAACGCATGCGCCGACAGGATCCACAGAGGGTTCTTTGCTGAAAACAGCAATTTTTGAACGGCTGCCAGGATCCCGAGCCGCACTTTGAATGGCCACAACCCCTTCGCTAATTTCTGTGACTTCTTGTTCGAATAAACGAACTAAAAATTCAGGGTGGGCACGACTTAAAATGATCAGTGAGCCACGAACGGATTTTTTAACATCCAACAAAAAAGCTGTTACTTTATCGCGAATTTTATATTTTTCACCAGGAATTTGTTCACGGACTGGAAAAACAGCTTCAATATTGCCTAAATCGACAATGATATCCATTTTATCGAAACGACGGACAATGCCTGTGACAATTTGACTTTTTTTCTCGCGAAATTCTGTTAGAATGCGATCTTTTTCTGCTTCTGTCACCCTTTGGACAATCGCGTGTTTTGCGGCCTGAGCCGCAATTCTTCCAAGCTGATCCGTAGGAAGGGTTTCTCCAACCTCATCACCGATTTGCAGAGAATCATCCATTTCTTGAGCTTCAGAAAAAGAAATTTGTTTATTTTTATTTGTTAACTGAGAATTTTCCACAACAATTCGATAGCGAATCAATTCAATTTCATCATTATCCTCATTGTAGCGCGTTTCAAAAACACAATCTCCAAAGTGTTTTTTTGCTGCAGATAATATGGCTTCGCGCAGAACACCTATCAACAATTGCTTATCAATATTTTTTTCTTTTCCTACAGCCTCAACAACTTTTTTAAGGTCTAATTGCATTGAAATATCCTCGATCTTTCGAAGCGGAGCTTCTTTGTTGTTTCAGTAGTGCCTGTAAATAAAGAACTAAACACTACTTACTATTTAGTTTTTTGACCTTAGTTTTCCCTTTTTGCGTCTGAGATGACAGCGAATGAAAAGGAAGACCATAGGCTATTTTAATTTGACTCAAAGGAATTTCTAACCTCTGATCGCCTTCTTTTAAAGCGATGACAGTATCATCTTCTTTT
>CANJMU010000031.1 GCA_947475135.1 Silvanigrellaceae bacterium | reverse complement strand
TTTTTATTAAGTGCTGAAGCTCAATTACGTTCTGCATTACCAAAGTGGAAAAAAGAATAAATTATGGAACGAGCAAAGTTATGATTGAAAAAATTATCAAATTTTCCACCCGTAATCCATGGCTTGTCATATCTATTGTGTGTTTTTTTGCTTTTATTACAATTTTTAATTTTAAAAAAATCCCCCTTGATGCACTTCCTGATCTTTCTGAAAATCAAGTGATTGTCTTCACCGAATGGCCGGGACGCTCTCCTCAGCTTATTGAAGATCAAATCACCTACCCTCTTGTGACTCAATTGTTGTCTGCGCCAAAAGTAAAATATGTGCGTGCAATATCGATGTTTGGAGCTTCACAAATCAGTGTTGTTTTTTCTGAAGATGTAGATTTGTATTGGGCACGTTCAAGAATTAGCGAAAAAATATCTGCCATAAAAAATCTGCCCGATAACGTGACTGCCACACTCGCCGCTGATGCAACAGGACTTGGATGGGTTTATCAATATGCTTTGGTAGATAAAACAGGAAATACAGACCTGTCTGAGCTACGTAGTTTGCAAGACTGGAATTTACGTTTTGCTTTACAAGCTGTGCCAGGAGTTGCCGAAGTTGCTGCTGTTGGTGGATTCGTCAAAGAGTATCAAGTGAATCTTGACCCAATTAAATTGCAAGCCTTGTATATTTCACCACTAGATGTCATTCGCGCCATTCGTCAAAACAATCAAGAAATAGGTGCTGGCGTTATTGAAATGGCTGGGAGTGAATTTGTATTACGGGGACGAGGGTATTTAAAATCTATCACAGATATTGAAAATGTTCCCATTAAAGTTCTTGGCAAAGGTAAAATCATCAAAATATCTGAAGTCAGTGTTGTGAATTTAGGACCAGCGCCACGTAGTGGAATTGCTGAACTCGACGGAGAGGGTGAAACTGTCGGTGGCATTGTGATTATGCGCTACGGAGAAAACGCATTAAAAACAATTGAAGCCGTAAAATCTAAAATAGAAAGCGTTAAAGCAACCTTACCAAAAGGTGTCGAAATTATTCCTGTTTATGACCGCTCTGATTTAATTGGGCGCGCTATTTCAACTTTAAAAAAAGTCTTGATGGAAGAGATTATTGTTGTTGCCTTAATTGTTTCTTTATTTTTGTGGCACGCGCGTGCAAGTTTTGTTGCAATTATCCCTTTACCCATTGCGGTTTTATTTTCATTTTTCCCGCTTTTATTTACCAAAACAACCATTAATATTATGTCACTCGGCGGCATTGCCATTGCTATCGGTGCTATGGTCGATTCGGGAATTATTCTCATAGAAAATGCCCATAAAAAACTGGAAGTAAAAAACACGAGTACGTTACCTGAAGAGGAACGACGATCGTTTATCACCCAAGGCATGATTGAAATGGGACGCCCTTTATTCTTTTCATTACTGGTTTTAACAGTTTCGTTTTTACCTATTTTTGCCTTACAGGACAGAGAAGGAAAACTTTTTCATCCTCTGGCATTGACCAAAACTGCATGTATGGGATTTGCCGCAATACTTGCCATTACACTCATTCCCGCCTTAGCTATTTTATTTTTACGTGGAAAATTTGTTGAAGAAAAAAAGCATAACGTCAGTGTATTTTTGCATCGAATCTATACACCTATATTGCATCTTGTTTTGCGTTTTCCTAAACGTGTGATTGGGATAGCACTCCTTTGTATGGCCCTGACGGCTCCCATTTATCTAAAAATTCAAAGTGAATTTATGCCGCCTTTGAATGAAGGAACAATCCTTTATATGCCCACTTCTTTACCAGGTATGAGCATAGATACTGCAATTGAAACTCTACAAAAACAAAATACGATCATTAAAAATTTACCAGAAGTTGAGCATGTGTTTGGCAAAGCGGGACGTTCCAATTCCCCCACAGATCCGGCACCAATGAATATGTTTGAAACAGTGATTACCCTAAAGCCAAAAGAACAGTGGCGCTCAGGAATGACATTTGAAAAAATAATTTCAGATCTAGATAATCAACTGACTTTTCCAGGAATGCCAAACATTTGGTGGATGCCAATACAAACAAGAATAGAAATGTTAACAACAGGAATTCGTTCTGCTGTTGGAATAAAAGTCCTAGGAAATACTATTTCTGATGTGCAAAATTCTGCCATACAAATTGAAGAACTTTTGAAAAAAGTACCTGGCACACATTCTGTATTTGCAGAACGCTTTTCCAGTGGGAATTACGTGGATATTACAATCAATAAAGAAACAGCTGCATTGTACGGATTAAATGTGGCGGATGTGTTTTCTTTTATTGAAGCTGTAACAGGAACGCAGATTAGTTCTGTTTTTATAGATGGAAAACGAGAGCGTTATAATATTAAAGCCATGTACGCCCGTGATTTTAGAAATGATGTCGAGACCATTAAAAACATTGTTATTCCCACACCTACGGGAACACAAATACAATTAAAACAAATTATGCAGATTGAAACGATGCTTGCCCCTCCCATGATTGCCACTGAAAACGGAAAAATTCTTGGCATTGTGTTTATTGATGTCGATAAAGATGTTGGTATTGGAAATTATGTTGGTTTAGCAAAAAAAGAACTCGCAAATAAATTAACAATGCCGCCGGGCGTACAACTTGTCTTTTCTGGACAATACGAAGCACTTGAACGCGCAGAAAGTGTGTTGCATTATATCATCCCTGTAACGCTGGCGATTATTGTATTTCTACTCTATTTTTCCACAAAATCTATGATTGAAACAAGCATTGTCCTACTTGCCGTTCCATTTTCTTTAATTGGTGCTTTTTGGCTTATGTATCTACTCAGCTATAAACTTTCGGTAGCTGCATGGGTTGGACTCATAGCCTTGGCTGGGCTGGATGCCGAAACAGGCGTTGTGATGCTTTTATATTTAACTCAAAGCTGGAAAGTTCGTTTAGAAAAAAACCAGCAGGCAACAGACAAGGATTTAGTTGTTGCAATTCATGAAGGAGCAGTGAAACGCGTAAGACCTAAGCTTATGACGATTATGGCAGCTCTGATTGGTTTAATGCCTGTCATGTGGAGTACTGGCGCAGGGGCTGACGTTATGAAGCGTATTGCAGCACCCATGGTAGGTGGGCTGGTTACTTCTGGAATATTAGAGCTGCTTGTTTATCCTGCTATTTTTATGTTGTGGCAAGGAAGAAAAAAAGAAAAAGAATCGTAGCTTCGCCCTAACCCAGGAAAAGCGATTTGTTATTCAAAGAACATAAGAATGCCCGATATTGTAAAAGAACTTTTTATCCATCGGTTTGAATTTGGAGTGATTGTGATTTAAAAAACAATTTCAATTTCTGTAAAATATCATAAACGCTAGACTCTAATTGCTCCATCGTTGTTTTTTCATCATTTTCAATTGTAAAATTTGCAAATTTTGATTTTTCTTCATCACTCATTTGAGAAGACATCATTTGTTCAATTTGAGCATCATCTAAACCACGATTTTTTATCAATCGCTTTTTTTTTGTAACCTTATCGCTTCGCACTAAAATAATAGCATCAAAAAAATTTTGCCGTCCTTTTTCCAGGACCAAAGACGCTTCATAAAAAACCCAGATATTATCTAAAACTTGGGTAATTTTTTGAATTTTTTCTTCAAAGAGAATTGCAATTGCAGGATGAATCATATTTTCAAATTCGAGTTTTAATTGAGGATTTTCAAAAATTTTTTTGCGAATAAGATCTCGATTGAGATGTCCTTTTTTTAAAAATACATTTTCCTGAAAAAGAACATTTATTTTATTTTGAAGTTCCTCTTGAAATAAAACATCCCTTGCAAATTGATCGGCGTCATAAACTTTGTATCCATATTTTTTAAGAACCTTTGACACTTCAGATTTTCCACTGCCGATGCCACCTGTAATTAAAATCTTTTGAATCATTTCTTTGAAACCTCTTGCAGAAACCCTTTTTTATTCTTCGTCATCTTTTTTTGGATTTTGCACATTTCCTTGCTGTTGATAATTCTTATTATTGTTGCTGCTGTTGTTGTTGTTGTTATAATTATTGTTATAATACAATCCTGGATTCGCTTTATTTTGACTATTTTGATTTGAATAAGGGCGGTATTGATTTGGATTATTTTGTTTATTATTAGGAGAATTAAATCTTTGTTGCTGTGAATATTGATTTGGATTTTTTTGTCCGTTGTAATTCGAGTTGTTGTTTCTTTGCTGATAATTATTATTTCTCGGTGGATAGTTATTTCCCGATGGATAGTTATTTCTTTGTTGATAGTTATTATTTCTCGGCTGAGAATGATTCCCCATGGAATGATGACTCATTTGCGGCTGAGATGAAGTATCATCCACGTTGACATAACCATTTCTTGTCATTAAATGACTTGGTATTTCTCGAACTTTGTCATCAAAAACCCGTTTTGTCACACCTTCTGCAATCAATTCACAAACTAAATCTTCTGGTGAGACACCTTCCGATTTTGACATATAACGTAATTGGTTCATTAGGGACCAGGAAAGTTGCACAGAAATTTGATTATGAGGAACTTCTTTTCCGAAATCTACAGTTTCTTCTGTCTCTTCCGCCTCATCTTCTGATTCAAAATCATTTTCAACATCTGAAAAATTTTCAATCATCTCTTCCTCGTGATTCTTCGGCGCATCTTTTTCTTTTTTATTCTGCAGATCACTCATCATTTTTCATCCTCATTTAAATTTTCAAAACCGATATATTCTTGCAATAACTTAGATTCGTGAGTCCAACCATCTTGTACTTTAACAAAAAGCTCTAAATACACTTTTTTTTGAAAATGATTTTCAAGGGACTCCCTGGCAGCTTTTCCAATCGATTGAATGCGCTCACCCTTTTTCCCAAGAACAATAGATTTTTGAGATTCTCGCTCTACAATGATTGTTGCTAAAATATGGTGAATTTTTTCTTGCAAATCAATTTTATCAATTTTTACTGCCATTTTGTAAGGCAATTCCTGCCCTAATTGTCGAAAAAGCTGTTCTCGCACGAGCTCTGAACAAATAAATTTTTGAGGTTTATCTGTCAATTCATCCTCTGGAAAGAGCCAAGGCGACAAAGGAAGTTCAACAGCAACAAGAGTTTTAAGTTGTTTCACAGAATTTGGTACCTTAGAGGAATGAAGAAAAATTTCTTCCGAAATTAATTTTGCATTCAACTCATTTTTTTCTTTCAGTGAATTTTTTATTTTGATAAATTCATTTGAGATATCTTTAAAGTTTTTTTCAATTTCAAACTTTTTTAATTTATCTGATTTTGTTGCGACAATAAGTACTTTTCCGGAATAATTTTTAAGGATCTCTGAAATCCATAAAGTATCTTCTTCATGAAGACGAGAAACGGCGACATCAACAAGGTAACAAACCACATCCGAATCACTCAAAACACTCCAGGCCAGTTTATTCATCTTTCGATTCATTTCCAAAGAACGATTTACTTTATGGATTCCTGGTGTATCTAAAAATAAAATTTGTGAATTTTCATGAAGGGCAATTCCCATAATTTTATTTCGAGTCGTCTGAGGTTTTTGACTCACAATTGCAACTTTTTGGCCCACGCAGGCATTCATTAAAGTGCTTTTTCCCGCATTGGGACGTCCTAACAAAGAAACATATCCACATTTTTTTTCTAAAATCATTTGTCCTCGTTATTCATTGAATGAAGAATTATTTCTTGAGTCAGTTCACCGCTTTCAATTTTATCTAAAATTTCTTTCGCAACTAATTTACTTGCCGAGCGCTTGCTTTTTGATTTTGCCCGAGCAATTTCCAGATTCCCAATAAAACCAGCAATAATAAAAAATCTTTCATGGGGAGTCCCCTCTATTCCTACAACTTCATAAACCGGGGGTTTTCCTAAAAAAGATTGACTCCATTGCTGAACTTTTCCTTTCGCGTCAGAATTGGTTAAAATAATTTCACCACTTTCAAATTCAGTTCCAAAAACTTTTTGTAACCATTCAAAACATCGAGCCTCGCCGCCATCAATTAATAATGCTGCCGTCACAGATTCAAAAATATCTGCCAAAACATTTTCTTTGGTATCATAAGATGAAATTTCTTCCGATTTACCAACTAACAAACAATCGGTAATTCCAAATTCTTTTGTTTTTTTAGCAAGACTTTCAGTCGAAACAAGAGCAGCCCGTAATTTTGACAATTCCCCTTCTTTCATGTTTGGGAAATGAATCATGCATTGTAAAGCTGCATAATAATTTAAAAAAGAGTCTCCTAAAAATTCTAAATTTTCATTGGACAAAATTCCAGATTTATCGTGTGGCCAATAAACGAAACAACTACGATGAATTAAGGAAACAGCCGCAACATTTCGATCCTTGTATTGATAGGTTTGAATTTTTTCTAATAATTCAATGCTTGCATCGACCTGCGGAAATTGACTTGAAAATTTTTGGAATTGAAAAGAATGAAAATTTCTTTTTAAATCATCAAAATAATTAAAACTCATTTTTAGATAAATGCCTCTTGAATAAAACCACCACCAACAACTTCTTCCCCGTGATAAAGGACTGCAATTTGCCCTGGTGTGACAGATTTTTGTTTTTCAAAAAATTGAAATGTGACTTTGTCACTCCGCTCTTTCGAAAGTTTTTTTGTATCCTCTTCTTTATTGATAATTAAAGAACCACTTGCAGGAGATGAACGATATCGAATTTTAATATCTAAGTTTTCATCGACTCGAAGATCACGAATTAAATGAAATTTCACAAAATCAAAGCCCTGACGATACAAATAATGTTCTTCACCAACAAAAACATCTCCTGTTTTTGGGTCAATACGGGTAACATACAAAATTTCACCCGAAGCAAATCCTAAACCTTTGCGCTGCCCTACTGTGAACTTATGAATGCCATCATGCTTTGTATAAATTTTACCAGTTTCGTGGCGAATAATTCCAGACACCACGTCTTTTTTATCACAATTTTCTTCGATAAATTTAGCATAATCATTATTTGGAATAAAACAAATTTCCATGCTTTCTTTTTTTTGAGCATTGATCAGATTATAACGTAACGCGACTTCACGCACTTCACTTTTGGTAAGATGTCCAACGGGAAACAATATTTTTGATAAACGCTCTTGAGTCATCGAATAAAGAAAATAACTTTGATCTTTTTGAGCGTCAAGTCCTTTTAATAAAGAATATTGGTTTGTTACCTTATTAAAATGAATACGCGCATAATGCCCTGTTGCAATAAAATCACATCCTAATTTTTGAGCACGATCTAAAAGAAGATCAAATTTTAAAAAAGTATTGCATGCCACACAAGGGTTTGGTGTTCGTCCTTTTAAATATTCTGTAGTAAAATAATCCACAACATCCCTTTGAAAATCTTCTTGATAATCAAAAACATAAAAAGGGATATTTAATTTATAAGCAACCGATCGTGCATCTGCGACATCATCTAAGCTGCAGCAG